>DSAR01000198.1 GCA_011046405.1 Chloroflexota bacterium
ACGGCCTTATGCCATTGGGACTCTGGTTGTTCGAATTTGGCTCTGGTGGATGGCTCCGCACTCCAATTTTGGATTTTTAAGGTGCTTATCGCGACATACTGGTTTTGCTATGCTGAAAATGAATTATAATAAACGTTCGAAAAAACGTGTGCCCTAACCTGGACGAGCCAGATCCAATAAGGAATCGTCGACCGCCAAATTCTTGCTCATCGTGCAAGGATCCTATTGGTTAGGCCCTATTGGTTAGGCCCTATCGCTCCGGCACGGGCGCGGTCGGACTGACGCGCCGGATCTTCTCGATCAGGCGCTGCCGTTCGGCAGGGCCGCTTGCATCCGCCAAGCGCTGGCGCAAACGTTGCAGTTTTTGCCTGCGCGTCTGCTTCCGAATCCGCTTCCGATCTCTACTGGTCCGCATGTATGCCTCCTCAAAAAATTATGGATATACGCGCTTCAACATCCTGGGGAACGAGATGGTTTCTCGCAAATGATCCAAACCACAAATCCAGGTCACGGTCCGCTCGACCCCCAGGCCAAAGCCGGAATGGGGGACCGAGCCATACTTTCGCAGATCGATGTACCACTCGAACGCCTCACGAGGCAAGTTCCACTCCCTGAGCCGCTGGAGCAACAGGTCCGGGTTCGAGATACGCTCCGACCCGCCGATGATCTCTCCATACCCCTCTGGTGCTAGCAGGTCCGCGCTCTTGGAGACCTCGGGACGGCCAGGCCAGGGTTCCATGTAGAACGCCTTGGCCATGGTGGGATAGCCGTAGACGAAGACCGGCTTCTCGAAACGCTTGGTCAACTCCGTCTCGTGGGGCGATCCAAAATCGTCCCCCCACTCGATCGCCAACGACTGCCGCAATGCCTCGTCCTCTGTCTCCTCGCGAATTTCGGCCAGCATCTCCAGGGCATCGTCGTAAGAGACGCGGGGGAACGGCGGCGCGACCTTCTCCAGGTGGCTGACGTCCCGCCCCAGCAACTCGAGTTCCTGCGCCCGCTCCTTCAGGCAGGTCTGGACGATGTAGGAAACGAACTGCTCGCCGATCTCCATGTACTGGTCCAGATCGCAGAAGGTCATCTCCGGTTCCACCATCCAGAACTCGGTCAGGTGGCGGCGGGTCTTCGACTTCTCGGCCCGGAAGGTGGGCCCGAAGCAATAGACGCGCCCGAAGGCGTAGATGTTGGCCTCGTTGTAGAGCTGCCCCGACTGGGCCAGATAGGCCGGTTCGCCGAAATAATCGGTCTCGAACAGGGTCGACGTCCCCTCGCAGGCCGCCGGCGTGATGATGGGCGTATCCATGTTGACGAAGTCATGCTCGTCGAGCCAGTCGCGGATCGCCCGAACGACCGTCGCCCGCACCCGCAGCACCGCCCATTGGCTCTGGGATCGCACCCACAGATGGCGGTTGTCCATCAGGAAATCGACGCCGTGCTCCTTGAGTTGGATCGGGTATTCCTCGGCGATCTGCAGCACGTCCAGGTCGGTGACGCCGATCTCGTACCCGCCGGGGACGCCGGGAGCGCGGTCGTCTTGCCGCACCACGCCGCTGATGACGAGGGATGATTCTTGGGTCAATTCGTTTGCCGCCTCGAACACCTCGGGGCTGACGTCCTTCTCGAAAACGACGCACTGGGCGAAACCGGTTCCATCGCGCACCAGCAGAAATTGCAGCTTGCCCTTATCGGTGCGATTGTAAAGCCATCCTTGAATGGCGACCTGCTCCCCTGCGTGTCGAGCGATGTCTTGAATTCGTATCACTTCAGGCATGGTTGACCTCTCCTCATCTCTGGCTACTCAGGTGCGAATTGTACCCTATAATCCAGAAGGTGACAAGGAAGCGCTCACCCCCATCATCTCCACGGCCCAATCACGAGAGTAAAAAGTTTCCCTCGACCGGCCCCTTATGGCCCAGAGAGCGCCAGGACAGCCGCCAGACCCTCGCTCGCTTGCTCGCTTGCTCAATACCCGTTGCTCAGGTATAATTTTAGCCGATGAAGGCATTCGTACACCTCCACGTGCACACCGAATATTCGCTCCTCGACGGGCTCAGCAATTGCCGCGAACTGGCCCAGCAAGCGGCCGACATGGGCATGCCGGCGCTGGCGATCACCGACCACGGCGTGATGTATGGCGTGGTCGATTTCTACTCCGCTTGCCAGTCGGCCGGCATCAAGCCCATCATCGGCGTCGAGGCTTACGTAGCCCGGGAATCGCGCCACCGGCGGGATAAATCGGAAAGCAAGCCCTATCACATCGTCCTCCTGGCTCAGAACCAGACCGGCTACCAGAACCTGATCGAGATGGCCAGCATCGCCCAACTGGAGGGCTTCTACTACAAGCCTCGGGTCGACCGGGAGATCCTGACCCAACACAGCGAGGGCGTGATCGTGCTCACCGCCTGCGGCGGCGGGGAGATCCCCCAGCTGCTGCTCAATGGGCAGGACGAGCAGGCCCGGGAGGCGGTGCGCTGGTATCAGAGACACTTCCCGGACCGCTTCTACATCGAGCTCCAGACCCACGAGATTCCCGAATTCGACCCGGTCTACCGCCAGCTGGTGGATCTAGCCCATGAGATGGACGTCCCCCTGGTCGCCACCAACGACGTCCACTACGCCCAGCGCGACCAGGCCGAGGCCCACGACGTCCTGCTCTGCATCGGGACCAGCAAGACGGTCAACGAGCCCGACCGGTTGCGGATGAGCGACCCCTCCTACTACATGCGCTCGCCGGAGGAGATGTGGCAACTGTACGGTCACATACCGGAGGCGTTGGAGAACACCGTCAAGATCGCTGAACAGTGCGAGGTCGAACTCCAATTCGCCCCACCCTACCACCTGCCCACGTTTCCCGTGCCGGAAGGTTGCGGCTCGTCGGAGGAATACCTGCGCCATTTGTGTTACGAGGGCCTGGTGTGGCGCTATGGAGAGGAAAGAGCGCGAGCGCCGGCGGTCGTCGAACGGCTGGAACACGAGATGGGCGTCATCCACAACATGGGTTTCGACGACTACTTCCTCATCGTGTGGGACCTGTGCGAAGCGTCCAAAGAGCGGGACATCTGGTGGAACGTGCGGGGTTCTGGCGCCGGCAGCGTCGTCGCCTACACCCTGGGCATCACCAACGTGGACCCATTCAAGAACCGGCTGATGTTCGAGCGTTTCCTCAATCCCAGCCGGGTCAACATGCCGGACATCGACCTGGATTACCCCGACGACCGGCGGGACGAGTTGATCCAATACACGGTCGAACGCTACGGGACGGATCACGTCACCCAGATCATCACCTTTGGGACGTTGGGCGCCCGGGCCGCCGTCCGCGACGTGGGGCGCGCGCTCGACGTACCACTCGCCGAGGTCGACCGGGTGGCCCGCCTGATCCCCAACCAACCCGGCAAGCCGGTCTCCATCGCCCAGGCCCTGGAGATGGAACCGGAACTCAAGCAGATCTACGAGACCACGCCCTACATCCGGAAATTGCTCGATACCGCCGAGCAGGTGGAGGGGGTCGCGCGCCACGCCAGCACCCACGCCGCCGGCGTCATCATCTCCGACAAGCCCCTGACCCATTATCTGCCCCTGGCCCGGCCCACCAAGGCGTCGTCGGAGGATATGACCCTCAACAGCGTCTCGCAATGGCCGATGGAGATCGTGGACGAGATGGGCATGCTCAAGGTCGATTTCCTGGGCCTGCGCACCCTGACCCACATGCGCAAGGCCTGCCAGTTGATCGAGGCGCGCCACGGGCGCAAACTGACGCTGGAGACGATCCCCTACGAGCGGGCGCCCGACGATCCAGCGCGGGACGCCGACGTGCGCGCGCTCTACGACCTGCTGACCAGCGGCGATACCACCGGCGTCTTCCAGGTGGAAGGAGCCGGCATGCGGCGCACGCTGCGCGAGTTGCGGCCCAGCCAATTCCAGCACATCGTGGCCGTCCTGGCCCTCTATCGCCCCGGCCCGCTGGAAAACATCCCCACCTACATCCGCCGCATGCACGGCGAGGAGGAAGTGCGCTATCACCACCCGATCCTGGAAGACATCCTTGACGATACCTACGCCATCATCGTCTACCAGGAGCAGATCATGCAGATCGCCGTGCAAATGGCCGGTTACGAGCCTGGTGAGGCAGACATGATCCGCAAGGCGGTCGCCAAGAAGAAAAAGAAGCTGATGGCGAAGCACAAAAAGATATTCCGCCAGGGCGCGATCAAGAAAGGCATCGCCAAAGAGATCGCCGACGCCGTCTGGAGCGACATCGAATTTTTCGCCCGCTACGGCTTCAACCGTGCCCACGCCACCGACTACGCCGTCATCACCGCCCAGACCGCCTACCTCAAGGCCCACTATCCGATCGAGTTTATGACCGCGCTGATGACCACCGAGCGGCACAACACCGAAAAGATCGGTTTCCTGATCTCCGAATGTCGGCGTATGGGCATCGACGTCCGCCCGCCAGACATCAACAAATCGGACATCGACTTCACCATTGAGGAGCCTGGAAGGAACAGCGAAAATGGCGTCGACGCAGAACAGCCCGCCATCCGCTTCGGCCTGGGCGCCGTCAAGAACGTCGGCGAAGGCCCCATCCGGGTGATCCTGAACGCTCGCGAGGCCGGCGGGCCCTTCGCCGACCTCGACGATTTCTGCCAGCGCGTCGATATGCGCCAGGTCAACCGGCGCGTCCTCGAAAGCCTGATCAAGGTCGGCGCGCTGCGCGCCTTCGGCTCCCGTTCTCAACTGCTCTCAATCGCCCCGAACATCATCAGCCTGAGCGCCAACCATCATCAGGCCCAAGACGTCGGCCAGATGAGCCTGTTCGGCGAGACCACCGGCGTCCACCTCGATGCTCGAAACACGCTGCTGCCCGCGCTGGCTGACATCCCCGAAGTTCCCCAGAAAGAAAGCCTGGAGTGGGAGAAGGAACTGGTCGGCGTCTACATCTCCGACCACCCATTGAACGAGACGCTCCTTCAATTGCGCGAATCGATCAGCCCCTATGGCTGCTCGCTGGCAGAGACAGACGAACAGCAAGTCACCATCGCCGCGATGGTCCGACGGGTGCGCCGCCACGTGACCAAGAAGGGCAAGGAGATGGCCTTCATCACCCTGGAGGACGTGCAAGGGACGTGTGACGTCGTCGTCTTCCCCAGCGTCTGGGAAAAGACCAGGCCGCTCTGGCAGGTGGATCGCATCCTCGTCGTGCATGGCAAGATCGACGCCGGACGCCGGGACACACCCAGCCTGATCTGCAACTGGGTCAAGACGCCGGAGGACATGATACTGCCTTCGGCGCCGGCGGCGGCGCCGGATCCGCCATCTCGGTATACGCCGCCACCAGCGGCAGCGGCGCCGAAGCCCACCTACCGTGCGCCATCCTCATCTCCCCCCACCCGCCCGCACACCATCCGGGTGACCCTGACCCGCAGCGGCGAGCACAGCCAGGACACCCAACTGTTGCGCAGCGTGCACCGGCTCCTGGCAGAACGCGCCGGGCGAGATCATTTCATCATCCAGCTCACGGGGGGCACAAGCCGGCCGGTCGAATTGGCCTTCCCCAACGACACCACCCACTACAGCCCAGAGTTGACCCAGGCATTGGCGCAAATCGTCGGGCCACAGGCTGTCGTCATAGAGTGATCCCATCAGAGTAATCCCATCAGGAGGAAATATGAAACGCATTGGCGTGTTAACGAGCGGCGGAGACAATCCCGGCCTGAACCCCTGTATCCGGGCCGTGGTGCGGATGGGCTTGCACCTCGGGTTGGAAGTGATGGGCATCCGGCGGGGTTACGCTGGCCTCGTCGACGGCGAGATGGACACGATGGACGCCCGTTCGGTAGGCGGCATCATCGGGCACGGGGGAACAATCCTGGGCACCGCCCGCTGTCCGGAGTTCCGCGAGGTGAAGGGGCGGCGAGAGGCGCTGCGCACCCTGAACCGCTTCGGCATCGATGGATTGGTCGTCATTGGCGGCAATGGTTCCCTGGCCGGGGCCCAGGCGCTGTGGGAGATGGACTTCCCCACCATCGGCGTTCCCAGCACCATCGACAACGACGTCAACGGCACCGACATCTCCGTTGGGGTCGACACCGCCCTGAACACTATCCTGGACGCCATCGACAAGATCAAGGACACCGCTTCCTCGCACAATCGCGCCTTTCTCATCGAGACGATGGGGCGAAATTCGGGTTACCTGGCGCTGGCAAGCGGCATCGCTGGCGGGGCCGAGATGGTGCTCTGTCCCGAGGTCGATACCCAATTTGAAGCCGTCACCGATATGATCGATAAAGCCTACGTGCTCGGCAAATCCCACTGCATCATCGTCGTCGCTGAAGGATGGAAACCGGGCGCACAGGCGTTGATCGACCACCTGCGTGAAAGGAAAGACACCCTGGGCTTCTCGGTGCGGGTCACACACTTAGGCCACGTCCAGCGCGGCGGCTCGCCCAGCGCGTTCGACCGTATCCTGGCCACCCGACTCGGCGCCGCCGCCGTCCAGCATCTGCTCGATGGCAAGGCCGGGCACATAGTCGGGTGGGTACAAAGCAAAACGCAATTGATCACACTGGAAGAGGCCATTTCTTTCCACAAAGCATACAGTCAGGACCTGTGGGAACTGGCGGAGATTATGGCCAAATAATTCACCCTATCGAAGCATGGATTGAGGACAAATAAGGACAAACCAAAATGAAGAGACATCTAATAAACTTGCTATCTGGCACAGTAGGGAAATTACTGACATTAGGCCAACCGGATAGCGCGTCGTTGGAAAAAGTACGCGATCTACCTCAGACGGACGAAAGCTGGGTAAGCACCGTCCAGCTCGCGCGGACCTGGATCACACCGCGGAATCAGGAGCCATACCGCCCATATCTCATATTGACGGTATCTCAAGATAACTTCATCGTTGGCATCGAACTTATGGACAAAGACGTTCCAGAAGTCTCAGACATACTCGGAAAATTAGCCAAGATGATGCGCTACCCTACCCTTGGCAGCGGAAAAAAGCGCCGCCCGTCCAACATTTATCTGGAAGATAAAAGCCTGGTCGAAGAGATAGCGCCGGCATTGAAGGAAGTAGGCATCCATTGCGAGTATCGTCACGCTATCCCTCAATTACGACACGCCTTGCAAGAAATGGAAACCTTCATGATTCCAGACGAATCGCCCATCCCTGGCCTATTGAAGACACCCGGCATCACACACCCGATGGCAAAAGGATTTTTCGAAGCGGCCGACTACTTTTACCGCGAAGCGCCATGGCGCTGGATAGATGACGCCAGGCCCATTGAAATACGTTACCCCGTCGATAGTAAAGCGCATTACGCAGCCATCATGGGACATGGAAAAGAGGCTTATGGCCTGGCCATCTACGACTCATTGGACGTGTTGCGAAAAACCTACGCCGGGATACCCCCCGAGGCGCTCATCGAGCAGGCTCATTGGATGAGCGTGCTCTTTGGCGAGGCCATCGAAATGCCCTTCGATGATCTGGATGATATAGAAAAATATGGTTGGCCAGTGGCGAACAAACAAGCCTATCCACTCGTCTTCCGGATTGTACCGCCAGGAACGCCCGTTCGCCCCGGCAAATCAGAACTGCTGCGGATCGAAGCCGCGCTGCTGGCGCTCCCGACCTTCATACGCGATCGATTGCACGCCGACGAAGGGCCCCCGCGCGCCGCCAAGGTCACCCAGACCATCACGATGGCCGACGGCGAAGATCGCATCTTTCTACGCTATCCGGTTCCCGATTTATAGTAACTACTCAGCCTGCTGCCCGTTTGCAGCGGATGGACGGGGGGTTGACTGACAAAACGCCGAAACAGGTGAGCGGCACTGGCGCGAAAAGTTAGCCAAATGGAGATCCAGGTACGGCCACCTCATCCCAGGAGAAAAAAAGATGGACTTCGAGGAACAACTGGACATCTATCTACGGGCCCGCTTCACCCTGCTCGTCCTGGTGACGCCGGAGGAAGAGCGCGCGCTGGAGACGATCAAGACTGTGTGCCAACAGGCCCGGCGGCCCTGCCTGGCCTGGGACGTGGCCGATGGCTTCCAGACGCTGATCGGCCCCGCATCCCCACCGTCGGCCCGCGATCCGCTGACCGCCCTGGAACAGGTGGAGAAGGCGGAAAGCGACGCTTTGTTCGTGCTGAAGGACTTCCACGAGTTCTGGAACGACCCGCGCGTCAAACGCAAGCTGCGCAACGTGGCCCAGCAACTCAAATTCACCAAACGCTCGATCATCATCACCACCCCCACGACCAAGCTGCCGGTCGAGTTGAAGGATCAAGCGGTGATCGTCGATTTCCCCTCCCCGCAGGCCTCGCAACTGGAAAACGTCCTCGACAAATTATCACAGACGCCCGGCGTCAAGATCAACCTGACCCCGTTGGGGCGCCAGAAGCTGGTCCAGGCCGCCGTGGGCTTGACGGCCGCCCAGGCCCAGCGGGTCTTTGCCAAGGCCATTGTGTGCGACGGCGTACTGGACGACCGGGACATCGACCTGGTCACCGAGGAGAAGAAACAGATCATCCGCGAGAGTCAGGCCCTGGAATTCTACGCCGCTACCGAGACGCCCGATCACGTGGGCGGCCTGGGTGTACTGAAGAAATGGCTGCGGCTGCGAGAACGGGCCTTCTCCCAGGAGGCACGCGATTACGGACTGCCCGCTCCCAAAGGCATGGCCCTCATCGGCATCCCCGGCACCGGCAAGAGCCTGACCGCCAAAATGGTCGGCGGCCTGTGGCGGCTGCCCCTGCTGCGGCTCGATATGGGCGCGCTGTTCGGTAGCCTGGTCGGCGAATCGGAGGAGCGGACCCGCCAAGCGCTGCGACTGGCGGAGACGGTGGCGCCGGCCGTCATCTGGATCGACGAGATCGAGAAAGGACTGGCCCACGGGGGGAGCCTGGGAGGGGACAGCGGCACCAGCACGCGCGTCTTCGGCACCATCCTCACCTGGATGCAGGAAAAAACCGCCCCCTGTTTCGTCGTCGCTACGGCCAACGATATCTCCAGCCTGCCCCCGGAACTCCTGCGCAAGGGGCGCTTCGACGAGGTCTTCTTCCTCGATCTGCCGACCCTGGAGGAGCGCAAGGAGATTTTCACCGTCCACCTGCGCAAGCGAAACCGGGTGCCCCAGGATTTTGACGTCGAGCGATTAGCGCGGGAATCGACGGGCTACGTGGGGGCCGAGATCGAGCAGGCCGTCATCGACGGGATGTACATCGGTTTCAACGAGGACCGTGAGTTCAGCACCGCCGACGTCTCCACCGCGCTGCAGCGCCAGGTGCCGATCTCTATCTCTCAGCGAGAGACGGTCCAGGCCCTGCGCGATTGGCTGCGCGAAGGTCGCGCCCGCTCCGCCTCGTTCCAGGAGACGCGGGAGGCTGAGGAGCAGTTCGTGCCGCTGCAGTTGTGATTGAAGGAACAAGTTTGCAAGTGGCAAGTGGTAAGTGGCAAGTAGCAAGTGGCAAGTGGCAAGTGGCAAGTGGCAAGTGGCAAGTGGCAAGTTTCAAGAAGGGGTCAATGTCCAAGGGAACATGGCAATTATATCGCCTGCGACGAGCGCTCTACGCGCGGACGCCCCTGATCGGCGCTTGGCAGCGTAGAAGAGCCGCCCGGGCGCTGGCCGAAATCGACGAGTACGCCGCCGTCGAGGCCCTGACCAGGGCGATCATCCACAGCAAAGATCAACAAGTGCGCGCCATCGCGCTGGACGCGCTGCGACGGGTCGAGGACTGGCGGCGTATCAGCCTGGTCTGCAACGTCTGGGCCAAGACGCGCCACCCCGACTTGGAAGCCCTGATCCTCGAGCGGGGTTGGATCGCCTCCACGCCGCCCAGGGCCAAGGTCTTCAGTGCGCTGCTGGTGGACGGGTTGGACGCGGTGCGCGAGGGCGACGGACGGATCGTCGAACCGCTGATCGATGCGTGCGGCGACCGGGAACCCGCCATCGCCCAACGCGCCCGGCAGGTTCTCGGAGAACTTCACACGCAGGAGGCCCGGGACGCCGCATGCCGTTTCCTGATCGAGAACGACGACCTCGACGTATCTTTGCAAGAGATTGTCCTCTCCGCCGGGTACACGCCCACCGACGAAGGAGAACGAGCCGTCTACTTCTTCCTCACCGGGCAATGGCAGCGCTACGAGGGATTGGATTACGATCAACATCTGCTGCGCTCAATCTACGCGGCGGCCGACGACCCGCTGCGCCGCCGCATCCGGGAAAAACTCCGCTCGACCGGCCGGGCCGATTTCCTGACCGCCATCGCCGGCGAGAGTTACCTCGACCGCGTTGCCGAGATGACGCCGGCCGAGCTGGATCTGCTGTTCCAGACGCTGACGGCCAATCACAAGTGGCCCGTGCTGTGGAAATTGCTCTTCGAGGCACCATTGGTCTGGAGCATGCGAGCCATCCAGGCGCTGGCGCGTGCCAACTGGACGCCGGAGAACGGAGAGGACGAGGCGCTTTTCCAGAAACTGGCCGCGCTGCTCCAATCGGCGCCGCCCACATCTGGCGTGTCCGGCGCGCCTGGTGCGTCCGAAAGTCTGCCCCAGAACCAGGGTGCACTCCGCGCCCTCATCCCGCCCGCCCTGCGCCAGGCCCAGGCCCGGGTGCCGGGGCGTGTCAACGATGTGGCTTTCTCCCCCATCCAGCCCGTCATCGCCGTGGGGACCGGCGTGCGCAGGATCGTGGTCTGGAACTACCAACAGGCCCGGCGGGAATACGTGTCGGACGAGCTGGCCCATTCCATCGGGAACGTGACCTTCACCGGCGCCGACACACTGGCGGCGGGCGAGCGCACCAACGCCGTCGATACTCCCTGCGCCATCTACTACTGGCCCCTGTCGCCCGACCGGGGATGGGCGGAACATCCCACCCTGTTGGGCGAACACGTCGGCTCGGTGACCGCCCTGGCGCCGGTGGACGAAACGCGCCTGCTATCCACGGGCCGCGACCGCCAGGTCATCCTGTGGGACGTACCTACGGGGGAGGCGGTCACGACCTCGAACATGTCCTATTTCTGGCCCCGTTCCGCCCGGGTCTCCCCCGGCGGGCATCAGGTCGCTTTGCTGTATCAGGGCGTGCACGCGCTCACGCTGCCCCAGTTGACGTACGCCGGCATAAGCGGTGGCAGCAAAATCGTCCGCAGCGCCGCCTTCGCCGACGAAGAGACAGTGCTCGCGGGCGAATACGGCGGCGACGTGCGCATTTTTCAACGCCAGGGGCCCCGCTGGTTCCAACGGAGCACCGATACCCTGACGCAGCACGCGGGTCGCGTGGAGGGGGTCGCTTTCCTGCGCCGCGAATCCGCCGTCGTCACCGCCGGTTCCGAGGGCGTCATCCACTTCATCGCCTGGCCCAGCCGCGAGATCATCGCAGACATCGAAATTCCCCTGGGCCAGATCACCTCGCTGCACGTCTCGCCGGACGGTGCGTTCATGGCGATCGGTCACGCCGCAGCCGCGCTGTCGCTGTGGGATCTGCGAATCCTCCAGATTCGCCAACTGCTCGAACGCCCCTTCGCCCAGGCGGACCCCCAGGCGCTGGCGAGCCTAAGCGTCCTAGTCGACAACGAGGACCTATCCCCCACCGCCCGGCTGATCCTGTGCTTCGCCCAGCACATCCTGCGCCATCGCGCCCGCTTCGACGTTGAGATCGGTGAGGCGCCAAGCATCATGCTGGGCGAGTTCGACATTGAGATCAGCGAATCAGCGAGTCAGCAAATCAGCGAGTCAGCGAGTCAGCGAATCAGCGAGTCAGCGAGTCAGCGAGTCAGCGAATCAGCGAGTCAGCGAATCAGCGAGTCAGCGAATCAGCGAGTCAGCGGATGGCAACCGAAGGGTGCAGCGAGACAACGAGAACGAGCATGATGTCACGATGAACGTGAATGCACTGATGATATTCGGTGGTTGCTTTACAACCGGGTGCCGCTGATGGGGGCGTTGGCTGCGACAGGCGGTGTATGACCTGCGGGCGGTCTTCCCCCCCACACACTTGCGGGGGAGGAATAAGGAGACGTAACCAATGTTCAAGTGCTTGACGGATCTATTGAGGCGTGGGCCGAGGGACGAGCGGGTGTTGGCATTGGAACAGGAGGCGCAACGCTTGCGCCTGGACCTGGCGGAGCGGGAACAGACGAGCGCCCGTCTCCGGCAAGAGTTGGCACGCCAGCGCGGCGGGGCCGACGCCCGCGTCACCGAGGCAGTGCAAGCACAGATCGAGCGGTTGTTGTCCGATCTCTCCACGCCCGTCGCACAACTTTTGACCCAGGCGCATTTGTTAGAGGAGGAGGGAAAACCCGTTCATGCCAAAGACGTACTCACCGTCGCCAAGCGGTTGGTGCGCACGCTGGAGGACAACGGTCTGACGCTGGAGGGCCGCGTGGGCGAGCGCGTGCCCTTCGACCCCGACCACCACGAGCCGTTGAGCGCTGACGTCTCTCTCGAAGTGGGACAGACGGTGACTGTGCGTTTTGTCGGCGTGGCGTATCAGGGTAAGGTATTACGTAAAGCAGGCGTGGAACAACGTGGAGAGGGGAGAGTAGAGAGGTGAGAATGGAGAACTGGCAATGCCGGGACGGTTAGCGGTCGATTTTGGGACGTCGAACACGGTGGTGACAGCGTGGGACGAGGCGCGCCAGGAGGGGGTGCCCCTGTACGTGCCTGATTACGGGCGCCTTTACCAACAGGGCGACGAGCAGATATCGGTCGTCCCCTCGGTGATTCACTACGCGCCTGACCAGCGGCGTTGGATCGGCGACCAGGTAATCCAGCAAAACCTGTATCACTCCCCCCGCACGTTTCGCTGGATGAAGCGCTATATTTTCAACCGGAGCCCGATCCGCGTGCGGCTGAATGGCTACGAAGGAGAGGGCATTTCCCACTTCGACGCCGGGCGCGACTTTCTTTCCAGCGTGCTCCTGTTCGCCGCCGCCGAGATGAACGCCGCGGACGAGGAGATCGCGCTGACCGTGCCTGTGGAGGCATTCGAGCACTACGAGGATTGGCTGGCCGAGGTCACCGAGGCGGCCGGGATGCCCCGTTTCCGACTGATCGACGAACCCTCGGCGGCGGCGCTGGGATACGGCGCCCACATCCAGCCGGGCGACGTCTATCTCATCTTCGACTTCGGCGGTGGGACGCTGCACGCGGCGGTGGTGCTCATTGAGGAACAGGCGAACGCGCGCGCCGGGAGGCGCTGCCGCGTGCTGGGTAAGGCGGGGGCCGACGTCGGCGGAATGACGCTCGACCAATGGCTCTTCCAGGCGGTGCTGCGGCAAAATAAGCGCACCGACGACGACGAGGATGTGCGTCCCCTCAGCCGGGCGCTGCTGACCGAGTGCGAGCGGGCCAAGGAGCGACTATCGTTCCACGAGCGCGCCGACGTCAGCGTCATGCACCCCCACACCGGCGCGGTACTGGGGGCCGAGTTCACACGCGATCGCTTCGAGGCCTTGCTCGACCGTCACGAGGCCTTCACCGTCATCGACCGGACCATCCGCCGGGCGCTCAACGACGCCCGCGAGCGGGGATACGCCGAGGAGCACATCCAGGCAGCGCTGATGGTGGGAGGCAGCAGTCAGATTCCGGCGGTGCAGCGCACGCTGCGGCGTATCTTCGGGCAGGAGCGGGTGATGCTGAACCGTCCACTGGACGCGGTGGCCCGCGGCGCGGCGGCCTTCGTGGCCGGCGTCGATTTCTACGACCACATCCAGCACGACTACGGCATCCGCTACGTCGACCGTCAGAAAGGGGGCTACGACTATCGCCTGGTCGTCGAACGGGGCACTCCCTACCCGACCGAGGAGCCGATGGTCCGGCTGACGGTCAAGGCGGCCTACGACGGGCAGACCCGGCTGGGGCTCGCCATCTACGAGATCGGCGCATCCCGGCGAGGAGACGCCAACCAGGCTATGGAACTGGTGTTCGATCCCTCGGGGGCCGCCCGCATCTCGCCGGTCTCGCCCGACGACGAGAACCGCCGCACCTACTTCTGGATGAACGAGGGCCAGCCCACCTTCCTGGACGCCGACCCGCCGGCCCAGCAAGGGGAACCCCGCTTCGAGGTCGCCTTCTCCATCGACGGCAACAAGCGGCTGCTGCTCACCGCCCGCGATCTCCAGACCGGCCGCACGATCTACCGGGATTATCCGGTGGTCAAGTTGACCTGAACGTTGGACGTTTGGTGCAACGATGGTTATCTGGATCACGAATGACACGAATGGACGAATGAAACGAATGGCGCGAATGGACGAACGGCACGAATTTTGCTGGATTTTGGAAGTTGGGTAATGGAAAGAATTCGTGCTATTCGACCCATTCGTGCTATTCGTGATAAAAAATCGGAGGTAAACGACATGTCACAAATCGTCCGTATCAGAAAGACCCACATGGTCGAGCGGGAATACCTTACCGGCGCGTTGGAGGACCTGGGCTACCAATGGCAGGAGAACGCCCGGCTCGGCCTGTTTGGCCGGCGGGTGGACATCAAAATCCGGGGGATGAACGTCGGTTTCAACAAGGCCGCTTCGGCCTACGATATCGTGATGGTGGGCGGGCTCAGCGCCAAAAATCGCGACTTATTGCAAGCGCTGACCCAGCGCTACGCTTACCAGGCCGCCCGCGCGAAGTTGGAGGCGCAGGGCTTCTCGCTCGCCAGCGAAGAGGTGCGTGAGGACGGGCGCATCCACCTGACGCTCCGGCGAATGGCCTAGCAGGATAATTGGAGGGTAACTGCTGCTCAGGCCAGTCCCTTGCTGCGATGAAGAGTGAGGGCCCCCACCCATCCGCTGCAAACGGACGGTAGGCTGAGCAGTTACATTGGAGGAACAAATGGAATTACAGGAAATTGAGGTCTTCATCGATCAGAATGGACAAGTGCAGATCGAGGTGCACGGCGTCAAGGGAAAAAAGTGCCTGGCGTTGACGGAGGACCTGGAAGCCGCGCTGGGCGGCGAGGTCGAAGAGCGCCAGATAAAACCCGAGGCCTACGAGACCGTACAAGAAGAAGTTGAAGAACGGCGGCGGATTCACGGGGGTAAATAGCGCAGCGCAGCCGAGATGAGCGAGCAAACGTTACGCGTTCACGATTTTCTCCCCGCCAGCCGGGCCAACGGCCCCGGGCTGCGGGCCGTCATCTGGGTCCAGGGGCGTTCGCTGGATTGCCCGGGCTGTTTCAACCCCGAGACCCACTCGCCCACCGGTGGCGAGCTTGTCTCGATCGACGCGCTCTATCGGCGCATTGTCGCTTTGAAGGCACCGACGATTGAGGGAATCACCATCAGCGGTGGCGAGCGCGTCTCGCCCGAGGCACGTCATCGGCACGACAATTCGCCGATGAAATCGAGCATTGAGGGAATCACCATCAGCGGTGGCGAGCCGTTGGGGCAGGCGCGCCCGCTGCTGGCCCTGCTGCGCCGGATCAAGGCAGAGACGGCGTGCTCTTCCGAGTGCGCTCTCTCGGTCGTGCTCTTCACCGGCTACAGCTGGGCCGAGATCCAACGCCGGCCCACCGCCCGAGACATGCTGGCTTGCGTGGACGTGCTCGTCGCTGGGCGTTACGACAGATCGCAACCGGTCCGGGAACCCCTGCGCAGTTCGGCCAACCAGACCCTGCACCGGCTCACCGAGCGCTACACCGAGACTGATCTCCAGGCGCTCCCCCCGGCCGAGATCATCCTCACGGCCGAGGGTGAGGTGCTCCTCAGCGGCGCCGATCCGGTCAAGTGGTAAGTCTTCAACCGGATAAACACTCTCTTGAGCAATATCTCCGTATATAGCGTGTTCCACGCACGGGTCGACGCCGTGTGTGCGGTGACCCTCTTTTGGTATCGTGTGGTATCGTGACCCTGGCCATGATGAGCCAACTGCGTAACGCCTAACCTGGACGAGCCAGGTTAGGGAGACGGTGACATTTTTTGACTTGGAACAGTTCAAGATTACAGGGTGGTCAAAATGGGAAATAGTGGTAAAATAAGAACAATTGATGGTACTAAACATCTCGGAAGGGTGCCGGAGTGGACGATCGGGGCGGTCTCGAAAACCGTTGTAGTCTTTTAGGCTACCGTGGGTTCGAATCCCACCCCTTCCGCCTAATCATCATCCCCAAACCTAGTCTATGCCAAAGGTAAGGGGATGTTTTTTTCAATTTGGTTAATTCCTTTACTGCCCGATATTCGTGGCCAAGAGACTGATTTTCTATCACGAATATGTACGACATCCTCTACCAGACCTACCAGGGCCTCTACCATCGTTTGCGAGAGCTGTACCATGCCGTGAACAGTGTCCGCTTCCAAGACCCACCAGCCAACAGGACGTGACCTATGCTCATCGGGATCGACGCCAGCCGGGCCGCCATCGCTCATCCCACCGGCACCGAAATCTACTCCCGCGACCTGATCCGGGCGATGTTAGCACTGGGAACGGAGCATCATTTCCGCCTTTACTTCCGCACCGCTTCGCCAGGCGACACCCTCTCAGAGACCTTTTCCAGGGCTGAACAGCGCCCGATCCCTTTTCCCCGGTTGTGGAC
>DSAR01000202.1 GCA_011046405.1 Chloroflexota bacterium
CCGCTGATCCCAGCGCAGCCCATTGGGGCCGACGATCTCGATCACGCGGTGGTAGCGGCGGGAGGGCTGTTTCCAGGCGGTCCAGAACAGGTCGATTCGCCCTGGGGCGTCGGCGCCCGATGGGATACTCGTGCTCGCTTGATTGAAGCCCAGCAGCTTCAGGCCATCCTCGAAGGAGACGTCGCCTGGAAAGTCGGTCACCAGGCGCGCCAACCCCGGCCGGTGCAGGGGGGTGTTGAGGCGCGGCAGCAGCAGGACGGCGCCGAAGAGCGCGAGTCCCCACACGATCCAACCCGGCGAGAGCCGTTCGACGCTCGGCGAGTGTTGTCGGGCGGGTGATGCGGTCGATGTGGGATACAGGGCGACGAAGAGCAGCGCGACGAGGCTAAGGAGGGAGACCCCATTCGCCCAGCGCCGCAGCGGGGTCTCGCCGAAGCGGACTGCCACGTCGTGCGTCCCCTCAGGGACCGCGAAGGTGATCCGCCCGGAGGGCGTGTCCGGCGTGATGGGGACGGCCTCGCCGTCGACCGTGACCCGCCAACCGGGATAATAGAAGGCGTTGTACGTCGCCGTGAACACTTCCGTGCTCGTGATCCACAGGTTCGCGCCGACAGGCCGCGCTTCTGCTTTGAAAGTGAACGTCGCGCCAGATGGGACTTTCTCGGGATCCAGCAGCGCCGTCGGCCGCGCCGTCGGCATCTCCTGGACCGTGCGGGGGAGATATTCCCCCTTGGCGGTCGTCCCGATGGTGTGGGAATCCCGCTCGAATTGGGCGATGTAGGCGGCTACGGCGCCAGCGCCGGCGTCCGCGGACGCTGGCGCGAGGTCGGGGGTGTCGACGGGGCAGTATCGCGGGTCGTGCCAGAAGAGCGAGCTGAAGATCAGAAGCAGGATGAATCCCCCGGCGACCAGCGATCCGCGCCAGTCTGCGCCGCTTGAGAGCAGGTCGCCCGAAGCCGCGATCAATATCGCCAGGCACAGCGCCGCCGGCCCCAGCAAGCGCCAGGGGAACTGGACGTATTTCAGCAGGGGGACGTGATCCCACACCACGCGGCTGCTGGCGGTGGTCAGCCAGGCGTAGCCCAGCAGCGCGACGGTGAAGAACAGGATGACGTAGCGTCGTCGTCGTTGCTTGGCATGCTCGTGGGCGCGGTGGCGGCGGCGCCAAAGGCCGATTAGGGCCGGCAGCCCCAACAGCGCGAGGATCAACCCGAGCGTCCGAGGCGGCGATGGATTCAGCAGGTCGGGGTGGACGGCGCGCGGGGCGGCGAATAACTCTTTCAGCCGGATGAAATTGTTCCAATAGACGAAGACCGGCGGGACGAGCAGCCGGTCGCTGTGCACGTGGGCCCGTTCGGACAGGGCCGGCAGCCAGAAAAAGGTCGTCAGCGCCAGGCCGAGCAGGATGGCCCCCCCGGCGAGCGCCAAGCGGCGGCAGCGCGTCCGGTTGTCTGGCGCGAAGGCGACGACGCTCGCCAGGCCGTAGGCCGCCAGGAGCGGGCTGAAGATGAGCGCGAAGACGTTGTGCGTCAAGAGGATCGCCGCGTAAGCGAGCGACGCCACCGCCGCGTAACGCTGGCCGGTCCCACGCGCCAGCCGTCCCATCCCCCACAGCGCCAGCGGCAGCAGAGGCCAGGCCGCCGTCTCCGCCAGATTCGCCCGGAAGTAGGCGTCGTAGGCCAGGTAAGGGGCGTAGGCGTAGGCCACGGCAGCGAGCAGACTGGCGCGGGGTGAGAAGTGATCGCGCGCTAACAGGTAGGCGCTCAGGCCGGCGCCCACCGTCGCCAGGGCGAAGGCAGCGACGAGGGCGATTTTGAGGTCGGGTGTGACCAGGCTCAGCGCCAGGGCGGCGTAGTAGGATAGCGGCGCGTAGAAGTTGAAGAATGGGTATCCATATCCCAGCGCCATATCCGGCGCCCAGCGGCTGTACAGGACGCCCCGTTGAACGAGGGTCTGTAGTTGGGCCAGGCGCAGGAAGTGGAAGGTCATATCGTCCGAGCAGACGAATTCCAGCCGGAACCA
The DNA here is from genome assembly GCA_011046405.1 of Chloroflexota bacterium. Lineage (GTDB taxonomy): Bacteria > Chloroflexota > Anaerolineae > B4-G1 > B4-G1 > DSAR01. The sequence continues at coordinate 2,023 of DSAR01000202.1, forward strand.
AGGACGGATCGCCGCCAGGCAGAGAGCGACGACGCTCAGGGGGGCGACGAAGAGGCTTGGTTTCAGTCCCCGCAGGTGCTTAAACAGTCGGTCCATCAATGGTCTATTCTCCGATCCGGATCGTCGTCGGGAGCGCCAGATGATCCACCTGGATGGCCCGTTCATTCTCAAAGGCGACAAGGCGCTGGTCAGTCGCCGGGTCGTAGAGGCCGATCAACAGGACGTATTCCTCCTCTTCCCCCTCGGGCGTCTCAGGCGGGATGGTCAGGACGTGCGCGTCGGCGACGAACTCGCCCGGCAGCCAGCCGGTCGTTGGGCGGGTTCCGCCGGCGGGGACCCGGTCGCTCTGGGCGACGATGTTTCCTTCTCTCACCAGGTGGACGAAGACGACGTAACCGGTGTCCGCCGTCTCCCGCGCCTGCCAATGGAGCGTCACCGTGAATGGCTGACCGGGAGAGATCGCTGTCTCGTCCAGGTCGTAGCCGATGAGGGCGGCGACGGGCGCAGCGTCGTCGTCGAAGGTCACCGTAGGCGAGATGGGATGCTGGATGGCCGGCGGGTCGAAGCGGCGTTTCGGTACGCGTACGTCAACGCGCGTCAAAGGGACGCGCGTCAAAGGGACGCGCGTCAAAGGGACGCGCGTCAAGGGAACGGGCGTTTCAGCCGCCGATTGGCTGACGAGCCGGCCGGCTGCGTCTTGCAAATCGACGTACAGGCCGTACACCCCTGCCGGCGTATCCGCCGGGACCAGAAGCGCGTGCCCGTGGCGGACGACGTCGCCGGCGCGCCAAGCGGAGGTGGGGTAACTCGCCCGTCCCGGCGGCGCGAGCTCGCGCGCGATTTCGCGGGCGACGACGCGCTGCTCCTCGCCGGGCGTGGCGAGGGAGATGACGGTGGTGTAATCGTCCAATGGATCGTCGACGCTCTGCGCTTGCCAATAGAGCGTGAAAGGCAGGTGGCCGCCGGCGTCGACCTGGTCGGGCGGTGGGTCGAATCCGAGCAGGCGCAAGCCGCTGGGGTTTTCCCGGGCCAGCGCGGGGACGTCATCGTCGCCAGTTTCCCATCGATGGGCGATGTCGATTTTCGCCGGATCAAACGGGTGAGCGGGACGGATGATTTGTACGGCGGCGATAGGGTGGGAGACGCCGACGGGCGCCCCGCTCGCGTCGCGCACCTCGAGCCGCCGGCCGGTGTCGACGTCGTAAACGGCGACCTGGAGCGTGTACGCGCCGGGCGGCGTCCCGGGCCAGGGGGCCAGCCGGTGCAGGTCGCGGGCGTAGCTATTCAGATCCCAGCGGGAGGTCGGGTAACCGGCCGGGTGTTGGCTGTCCTCCTGCCCGTAGAGACGACCCTGCTCGTCCACCAGGTGCAGGGCGATGCTGTAATCGGTATCGAGCGGCGCTTGCGCCCGCCAATAGAGCGTCACGTCCAGGAGACCATCCGCCCGGACTGTGAATGAGTCGATGTCGTAACCCATCAGTTCCATCTCGCCGCCGAAACCGGCCTGGAGCGGCGTCTGTACCCCCGCTACGCTCTGGCCGTCGAAACGGGTGCGGCGAAGCGGCGTCGGGTAGTGATCCAGATAGACGTGTTTGACGGCGAACAACGAGACGACGAGCAGGAGGATCACGAAGCCCCCAAACATACGTCGCCCTCTCTCTTCTCTCTCTCCTCTCCCCTCTCTCCCGGCGAATGGGCCGAGGGCCAGGAAGATGATCAATAGGATGGCGGCGCTGGCGATCGATATGCCGGCGGCCCAGCGGCGCAGGGACGTGTTCCCGAAACGGACGGTCACGCGATGCTCGCCGGCGGGGACGTCGACGCCGATGAGGCCGTGCTCGCCCACCGGACGCAGGTCGACCGGCCGCCCGTCAAGCGTCGCCTGCCATCCGGGGAAGAAGTACCAGTTGAAGACTGCCGTCAGGTCAGCGTCGGATTGGAGGCGCACGTCGGCCGAGGTCAGGGTGTAATCGGCCGCCAGGATTTTCACCTCGGAGGGCAAGGCGCTTTCGTCCAGGCGGGGGATGACGCCGTGATCAGATGCTTCGTAGAGCGACAATAGGCTGCCGGGCGGTGGGAGCGCCTCGACCCAGATGGGTAAGTAATCGCCGGCCGACGTCGTGCCCAATGCGCCGGTCTCCCGCTCGAAGGCGATCGTCTGGCTGGGCGTGGGTTCCGATTGTGACGGGTAGTAGGAGGGGAAGAGCCAGGTCAGAGCGAAGGCTAGCATCACCGCGATTAGCGTGGGCATAATGATGAGCCGATGTGCGCGGTCGGAGAAGGGTAGATACATCGTACTGGCCCCGGCCAACACCGCCAGGAACAGGCTGGCTGGTCCCAGGAAACGCCATGGAAATTGAACGAAGCGCAGCAGGGGCACACGATCCCAGATCCCGATGGAGAGCGGCAGCATCATCGCCGTGAGCGCCAACACGCCTGCCCATAGCAGAAAGATATGGAGACGGATTTCCTCTAAATCCCTCAAGATGGGCGGACGGGCTTGCTCGGGATCCATCAAAGTGAAGGCCAGTTTCAGGCTTGCAGCGACGAAGGCCGCCCCCAGACCCGCGAGCAGTGCCAGGATCAGCTGGGGCCAGCCCAAGCTGCGCGGCGTGTCTGGGCTGATGAGGCGTGGGTCGACCGGCTGGGGCGCGGCCAATATCTGGCTCAGGCTGACGAAATTGTTGCGATAATCCAGGTTGGCGGGGGCGTAGAGTTGGTGGATCTGGACGTATTCCTTCTCGAAGAAGGCCGGCGCCCAGAAGAAAGCGGCCAATCCCAATCCCAATAACAACGCACCACCCAGGAGGAGCAGGGGAGCTGGGGAGCGGGGGAGCGGCTGACGCGCCGTTGACGGGAGATTTTTCTTGTTGTATACGATCCATAAAAAAGCGGCGTACAGGATGAGCAGCGGGGCAACGATGAGGGCTGTGATGTTATGCGTGAGCAGGAGCGCCGCCCAGAATAGGCTGGTGAGGAGGAAATCTTTCCGACGGCGGTAGCGGATCAGATTTCTCAGGGACCAGAAGGGAAAGGGGAGCAGGGCCATACCCCAGGCTTCCGCCAGAGCGCCCCGGTGGATGAGGTTGTAGAGAAAGTAGGGCGCGTAGACGTAGGCCGCTGCTGCGATCAGGTCTGCCGGCTGTTCGAAGAGATCGTGCGCCGTCAGGTAGGCGCCCAGGCCGGCGACGAAGGCGGCGAGGATGAAGGCGCCCAGGAGCGCCTGCTGGGTGTTCAACCCGATCAAGCGCAGCGGCTCGGCCAGGTAATAGCTCAGGGGGGCGTAGTAGTTGAACAGGGGAAAGCCGTAGCCAAATCCCAGGTCGGGCGCCCAGCGTGGGTAGAGAATCCCATGGCGTATGCAGCGGTGGAATTGGGCCAGGCGGTGGTAGTGTAGCAGGCCGTCGGCGCTCCAGGGCAACCGGCCCCGCAATAGCGGCTGGATGGCGAGCAGTGGTATGGCAATGAGGAGAAGCCAAACGCTCGGCATGGCTTGTCGTCGCCAGAGTGATTTTAGGCGGTTGAGCAATTGCTTCATATTGAGCGCCTCGTAAAGTGTTGGTGCGTGTTTTTGCCACGAATTTCACGAATTAACGCAAATTGTGGGCCCAATTCTAATTCGTGCTAGATTTCAGTTCGTCTTCATTCAACTTCATTCAACTTCATTCAACAACTTCAGCAACACTCAAGAAGGGAGACTATCAAATTTTACCGTATCTGGTGTTTCCGTCAAGGGCTATTTATTCAGCGGGGGGAGAGACGGTGACGTAACCCAGGAGAAGGCGTTCCTCACTCTTGTCCACGCCTGGGCCAGCGTCGTCGAGCGACAGCCGCTCGCCCGTCGATTTGTCGTATAGTCCCACCATGAGCGCGTAACGGCCCGGCGAGATAGCCTGAGGAATGAGCAAGGCCCGCCGGTCGATCACCTCTTCACCAATCGACCAGGTTGTGGTCGGCGCCAGCCCGTTGTGAGGCGGGCCGTCGTTCTGGGCGAGAGGGGGCGCGTTGGGATGTCCCAGGTGGACGAAGACGTGGTAATCCCGTTCGAGGAGTTCCAGCGCCTGCCAGCGGAGCGGCAGGGGGAGCACGTCGCCCGGTTGGCTTTCGACGTCGATGGCGGGATACGTCAGCTTGACTCCTCTCTCGAACGTGGCGGTGTTTTCGATAGGCCCGATGCCGGGGAGATGGGCATCGGGGGCCAGATACAGGGTCAGTTGATGGTAGCCGTACCATTGACCTTTCAACTTATACGCATGCGCCTCCAGCCAGGCGGCGGGCAGATTGTCCTGATCCTGGGAGGCGATGCGATAGTTGAGCAACCACAGGCGCGGGTGTTTCTCGAAGATCGCCGATAGGGCAGAAGCCGCTTCATCGGGATCATAATGGGTTCGGTAGAGGGTGAGGTCATTGCCGGGATAGTAACTCATCACGTAACCGGCCTGCCAGATGTAGTTGTAGGCCAGCGCGTCGCCCGGTTTAGATAGATTGCGCAGGTGAACGATGGCTGGCCGGAAATCCTCGTTCTGGTTGATTGGCCTCGTGTAGAGGCGAGTCAGATCGTTCATCCACAGGCCGGTGACGCCAATCGCCAGCAGAATGATGCTGCCTCTGCCGATGGACAGTAGGTTGGGGCGAAGAGGAAAGCGACGATTCAGGCATCGTTCTAGCGTGACGATACCCTGGGCGACCAGGAGGTAATAAGGCGCCCCCAGATAGAGCAAAAACCGGGGTGAGAAGAAGGAGAAACGGGATTGGAGCAGATAGGCGAGGAGCAATGGGACGCCAAACCACGTACTCATGAAGAGCGGTTCCGAGCGCCGGCTACGAGCGATGAGCCCTCCCAGGGCCGCCAATCCTCCCAGAATGAGGGCTAGAACCGGCCAGGTATTGTAAAGGATCGGGCCGGCGCTCAGAGCCTGGATGATCTGGCCGATGCAGGCGAACAGGGAGAGCGGTGGCTGGTGAGAGACGTTCGCCGCTCCCTGAAACGCCGTGTCGAAGGTCAAGAGCACCCACGGGAGGATGAGTAAAGCACCTGCGCCAGCCGCCGCAATCCACCGGGCGGTCAGGACGAGCTCCTGTCGATAGCGACCGCGATGCACGACGCGCCAGGCCAGGCGCGACCCGGTCCAGAGACCCTGCCAGACGACGGCCAGAATCTGGTAGTAGTGGGCGCCGACCGATAGGGCGACGCTCAGGGCGTAACCCAGGCCGTAACAGTTCCAGGCGGGGATTGCGCGCGGCGTGTTCGCTGAAGCGTATTTCAGTTTCTTGCCCCAGAGATAGACAGCGAGCAGGGAGAACGCAGCCGCGAACGTGTAACCCTTGGCCTCGCGGGCGTGGTATACGTGCAGCGGGGATAGAGCGACGAACCAGGTCGCCAACAGAGCGGCCCGGCGATTGATCAAGCGGCGGCCGATGGTCCAGGTGAGTGCGATGCTCACGACGTCGAAATACGCCGAGAGATAGCGTAGTGTGAAAGGCGATGTGCCGGCCAGATCGCTCCATCCCTTGAGCGCCAGGCGATGGGCGGGCGGATTGGTATCGTGGGTGGCGCGCACCTCTTCGACGAAGCCAGATAAGCCGTAGTGGACGTAGTGCGCGTTGAGACCTTCGTCCCACCACAGGGGCTGGCGGCTCAATTGGGCCGTGCGCAGGGCGAATCCCACCAGCAGGATGAGGATAATGATGGGGGCGAGGATCCATCGCTGGCTGGCACTGGGCCTGTCGTTGGACCTGGGGGGCATGTGCTTCACGATGGGCGTGGTCAAGGGAGCGCTATCCCAGGTAGCCCAGGTCGCGGAGGCGCTCCTCGACCTCGGCCGTCTCCTCGGCGGACAGTTGCGCGTCGACCCCTTCTTTGTCCGGGCCCACCTCGCGGAACTCGACCGGGCGCCCGGACGAGAGCACTTCGGTCAGGACGCGCCCGTCCATATCGCCGGGGACCGGCAGTTCCAACAGATGGAGGATGGTCGGTGCCAGGTCGAGAATGCGGGCGTTGGAGAGCGGGACGTCAGCCGGCGCTTTGGAGCGAATCTCGGGCCCCCAGGCGATGAAGATGCCGTGCATCCGGTGGCAGCCGGAATCGCCGCGAATCTGGCGGGTGACGATCTTGCTATCGGTGGCGAAGAGGGGGAAGACGATGGTGCGGTAACCGTCCATCACGAGGTGCAGGTCGGGGCCCTGGGCGGCGTAGGGGCCGTGGGTCACCTCGTCGCCGGGGATAATGCCGGCGTGTGGGGCGTTCACGTCGACCAAGGGTTGCTTTGTCTCCGGATGGCGTAGTTCGCACAGCGCGTCGATCACCTGGCGGCGCACCTGCTCGTACGCTTCGCCAGGCTCGACGATGCCCTCTGGCTCGCGCCCCTTGAGGTTGACGTAGATTTGCCCCACGTGCCCGATAGAATAGGCCACCGTGCGCGACCAATCCACGTCGTCGAAGGAGAGGAACTTACTCACGACCTTGTTGCGGGCCGATTTGGAGACCTGCCAGACGTAATTCTGCAACCCGGTGCGCTCGATCAAATGCCAGATGGAGGCGGGCGTGACGCCGGCGCGGAAGAGGCCGGTCTTGAGTCGGGTCCAGGGATCCCGTTTGAGGTACATCAGGCCCTTGTCGATCAGGAACAGATTGAGGTTGACCACGTAATGGAGTGGGCCGAAACCGTGATCCGACATCAGGATGACGCTCGTGTCGTCGGTGAGCCGGTCGAGCATTTGACCGACGTAATGGTCGATGCGTTGGTAGACCCGCTTGATCCCGTCGCCGAAACGGGCGGCAGCCTGGGGATCGTAGCGGGGATGGTCAGAATCGACGAATTTCCAGAAGGCGTGTTGGATCGTGTCGGTGGAGAGGAAGTGGAACATCAAGAAATCGTAGGGATGATCCGCCATCAATTGCAGGGCGTATGCGCCCCGCAGGTCGACCAGTTCGAGCAGGTCGGCGACGAAGGCCTCCTCGTTGCCCGGCTTGTACTGGACGTGTGGGGCGACGCGATAGGGCGGCAGCTGGTCGTAGCGGTCGAGTAGATCGGCTGGATAGGCGATCTTCTCGGACCCGGTCCGCCTGGTTGGAGAAAGCATACCCCCGATGACGAATCCATTGACGGGGACCGGTGGATAGGTCACGGGGACGTTCATCACGCCGACCCGTCGCCCGGCCTCGGACAGGATTTGCCACAACGTCTGGGCGCGGATGGCGGAGGAATTGACCAGGTCGAATCGACCGTGGCCCATCGGACGGATGAAGTCGAAGACGCCGTGCTTGCCCGGGTTCTTGCCGGTGGCGAACGTGGTCCAGGCGGGCGCGGTGACCGGCGGCAGGGTCGATTCGAGTGGGCCGTGGACACCTCCCGCCATCAAACGCCCGATGTGGGGCAGGTCGCCGGCCTCGGCCCAGGGCCGGACCAGGTCGAACGTGCCGCCGTCGATGCCGATGACTAATACGCGACTCATGCGTTCCTTTCTTTTTCGATGACGCGCCGGACGACGTAGATCGCTTTGTCCTGGGCCTCGTGGTAGGTGCGGGTGAGAATCTCCCCCAGGACGCCCATCATCAGGAATTGAACGCCCAGCACGGTCAGGAGCACGGCTAACATCGTCCAGGGATTGGCGCCGATTCGAAAATCGCGAAAGGCCTGTTCGCCGTAACGGAGGCCGCGCCAGATTTTGTCGATCGCCAGGTAGGCCAGGATAAGCCCACCAGCGGCGCTGCTGACCAGGCCGATCCCGCCGAATAACTGCATCGGGCGATCGGAATAATTGAGCAGGTAAGAGACGGTCAGCAGGTCCAGGATGACGCGCGGCGTTCGGGAGAGCGCGCCGTATTTGGAGACGCCAGCCTGGCGCGGGCGATCATTGACGGGGACTTCGGCGATGCGGGCGCCGATCATGCTGGCGACCTCCGGAATGAAACGATGGAGCTCGCCGTATAGCTGCATCTGCTCGGCCAGGTCGCGGCGAACGGCCTTGAGGGAGCAGCCCCGGTCGTGCAGATGAACGTCGCTGGCGCTGGCGATGAGCCAGTTGGCGATTATCGAGGGCAACTTACGGGTCAGGAACGGCTCCTTGCGATTCTGCCGCCAGCCGGTGACCAGGTCGTAATCGCCCGCTTCCATCACCTCCAGCATGCGAGGGACGTCGGCCGGATCCTGCTGCCCGTCGGCGTCCATCGTGACGATGACGCCTCCCCGGGCGTAATCGAAACCGGCGGCGAAAGCGGCTGTCTGCCCGAAGTTGCGGCGAAATTGGACGATGCGCAGACGCGGCTCCTCTGCCTGGAGTTGGCGCAGGACGTCGAGGCTGCCGTCGGTGCTGCCGTCGTCCACAGCGATGATTTCATAACTTCGGTCCATCTCCCGGAAGACGGCCGTGATCTCACGGATCAGGCCTGGGAGCGCCTCCGCTTCGTTGTAGATGGGCAGGACGATGGATACGGTGGACGTTGATCGCGTGTCCGTGCTCGGCTTTTGGGGGTGATTGGCGATGGTCATATCCTGCTAGGTTGCTAGGTTGCTAGGTTGCTAGGTTGCTAGGTTGGTATACTGGTACACTGGTATATTGGTATACTGGTACACTGGTATATTGGTATACTGGTAGATCGGGCGATCAAGCTGGCAAACTCACCGCTTAGCACCTACGAGGTATTATAACACAGTGCCGGGCTGGGTCAATGGATTGGGCCGGTGATGCTGATCTCCGCTGCTCCATCGGAGGGTTCATTTTGCTTGTCAAAAAGCTTCTTTGGGTGTACCATTGAAATTGGTGTTTGAAGCCCTTCTCTTTTTGAGAAGATGCGTTATATAAGTGATGTGATTGCAACTTGAATTGTGAGGAGTCTATGCTGGATACTTTTTTCAAACCCCAATCGGTCGCTGTGATCGGCGCCTCGCGCGATCCGGAGAAGTTGGGGTACGCTGTTTTGTTCAATATCCAGGACGCTGGATTTGAGGGAACGATATATCCCGTCAATCCCAAGGCAGATGAAATTCTGGGTTTGGAGGCTCATGCCTCGGTATTAGACATCGCGGACCCGGTGGACCTGGCCGTAATCGTCATTCCGTATCCGTACGTCCCTGATGCATTGAAGGAGTGTGGTCAGAAGGGCATCCCTACGGTCGTCATCATCTCGGCCGGTTTTCGTGAGGCCGGGCGCGAGGGCTTGGAGCGGGAGCGGGAACTGATCGACATCGCCGAAGAATACGATATGCGCCTGATCGGTCCCAACTGTCTGGGCGTGATCGATACCGACACGCCTTTGAACGCCACGTTTGCCGCTGGCATGCCGCCGGGTGGGCCGATGGCCTTTATGTCCCAGTCGGGCGCCCTCGGGACGGCGGTGCTGGATATGGCGATGGCTGGCCGAATTGGGTTTTCCAAGTTCGTCAGTTTGGGCAATAAGGCCGACGTGAGCGAGATCGACCTGTTGGAGGCATGGGGCGAGGACGAGGCTTCTCGCGTGATCCTGATCTACGTCGAGGGTGTGCCGGATGGACAGAAATTCATCAAGGTCGCGCGTCGCGTCACCCGCCATAAGCCGGTGGTGGCGATCAAGTCGGGCGTGACGGCTTCTGGTTCCCGGGCGGTTTCCTCCCACACCGGCAGCCTTGCCGGTTCGGAGGCGGCCTACAAGGCGGCCTTTCGACAGGCTGGCATCATCCGCGCGTCGTCGATGGAGGCGCTGTTCGATTTTTCCCGCGCCTTTGCCTATCAGCCACTATTGCAGGGTGACCGGATTGGGATCGTGACCAATGCCGGCGGCCCGGGTATTCTGGCGACCGACGCACTGGAACACGCCGGCATGGAGATCGCGCGGCTCAGTTCTGAGACGACCCAGTCTCTGACCGATTACCTGCCCGGCGCCGCCAGTGTGGGGAACCCGGTCGACGTGTTAGGAGACGCGCTGGCTGACCGCTATGAACGGGCGATTGAATTGGTGCTCAATGATCCCAAAGTCGATGGCCTCATCGTAATCGTCACCCCCCAGGCGATGACCGAGATCGAGAAAACGGCCCGCGCGGTGGGACGGATGGCCCAGGAATCGGATAAACCGGTTCTCGGTTGTTTCATGGGCGAGGCGCGGATCGCCGCCGGCGTCGACGTCTTGTGGGAACACGGTGTGCCCAACTATCCCTTCCCCGAACGAGCCGCAGCTTCGTTGGCTGCGATGCGGGATTACCGGTGCGAGCGCGGGCGCCCGGTCTTCGAGCCGGAACCCACTCAGGAGTGCGTGCCGGTGGTGCGGGATTTGTTCGATCGCGTGCGCGCGGAGGGGCGCGTGTCTATCGGCGACTCGGAGGCCTGGGAAGTCCTCAAGTGTTACGGGTTTACGGTGCCAGAGTCGCGTCTGGCAGAGACGGCCGAGGACGCGATCGAAATCGCCGAGGAGATCGGTTATCCGGTGGTGATGAAGATCGCCTCGCCCGACATCCTGCACAAGACCGACGTCGGTGGCGTCAAGTTAGACCTGAGGTCTGCCGAGGACGTGCGTGACGCCTTCGACCTGATGGTCTACCGGGCCGGGCGTTACGTGCCGGGGGCGCAAATCTGGGGTTGCCAGGTGCAACAGATGGTGGCGAATGGTCGCGAGGTGTTGCTGGGCATGAACCGGGATCCACAATTTGGGCCGTTGGTCGCTTTTGGATTGGGCGGCATCTACGTGGAGGCGCTGAAGGACGTCGCTTTCCGTGTGGCGCCGTTTAGCCGCGAGGAGGCGGGCGAGATGATCCGAGAGATTCGCTCGTACGCCCTGTTGGAGGGCGTTCGCGGCGAGCCGCCGGCCGATCACGAGGCGATGGTGGATGCATTGCTGCGGATTAGCCGGTTGGTGACCGATTTCCCAGAGATCGTGGAATTGGATATCAATCCCTTGATGGTCTTCGAGGAAGGGAAAGGCGCGATGGCCATCGACATGCGCTTGATATTGTCTTCGTAATTTGCAGTAATTTGTAGTTGGACGTTAAGGAGCCATCTTGTCGATAAGAGAGGGGGACGCATTCACCTCAGTTTATTGAGAAGATTTGAAAGGAGCATATCGTGCAGGCTTTGTATATCACTTCTATCGAGCACTTTTCAGGTAAGACGGCCATCTGCTTGGCCTTGGGACGGCGGCTCAAGCGTGAGGGATATAAGGTAGGGTATTTCAAGCCCCTATCGACTCAACCGTGGGAACCGATGCCGGGCACAGCGTCCGACGAGGATGCTGCGTTCATCAAACGAATGCTGGAATTGGATGACGCCCTGGAGGACATCGTAGGCGTCGTGCTGACGCCCAAGCTGGCGCGAGAAATGCGCTGCGGTTGCGCCGAACGGGATCTTTTGAGCGAGGTGACGGCGACTTACGAGCGAGTCGTTGAGGGGAAAGACATCGTCCTGATCGAAGGGTCCGGTTCGTTGCGCGAGGGTGCCAGTCTACGTTTGGGACCTACGATGGTCACCGAGGCGCTGGATATACCGGCCCTGGCTATCGTACGTTACCGTAATCGCGTCAGCCAGGGCGACGATTGTGTGGCGGCTCGCCTGGTGCTTGGCGAGCGGTTGCTGGGCGCAGTCATCAACACCGTGCCGACGCGGGAGTACAAGCTGGCCGATCAGGTCTGCAATCCTTGCCTGGAAAAACAGGGCATTCGGGTGCTGGCCACGCTGCCCTTCCGGGACCATCTCCAGGCGATCAGCGTGGGCGAGATCGCCGACGTGTTGAAGGGCGAGTTCCTGGTATTGCCTGAGAAACGTGACGTCCTGGTCGAACACCTGGTCGTCGGCGCGATGAGCGCCGAACAGGCATTGCCGCGCATCCGGCGTATATCCGGTTCCAAGGCTGTTATCACCGGCGGCGACCGGGCCGACATCCAACTGGTGGCCCTGGAGACGGCGACCCAGTGCCTGATCCTGACCGGTCACCTGCGACCGGTGCCGGAGGTCTTGCGACGCGCCGAGGATGTCGGCGTCCCAGTGTTGTTGGTACGAGAGGATACGATGCAGACGGTCGAGGTTGTCGAGAACGTCTTTGGCAAGACGCGCCTGGGCCAGGCGGCCAAGTTAGAGCAGTTCGAGGCGTTGCTTGAGGAGCACTTCGACTTTGCTCGATTGTATCGCGTGCTGGGGTTGGAAGGCTAACAGCGCAGTTCATTACCCAACATCTCTGGATCACGAATGGCACGAATGGACAAATAACACGAATTTTAACTTCGAATTGCGAAAAAGCATTCGTGAAATTCGACCATTTGTGTGATTTGTGATCTGGTGATCAAGCTTTTGCAAAAACAGAATTGGAGGGAAATCATGTTACAAACAGACATCGATCTAATTATGGCGCGAGAAATTTTGGATTCGCGAGGCAATCCCACCGTAGAGGTGGAGGTGGTGTTGATGGGCGGCTCTTGGGGGCGGGCTGCCGTGCCCTCGGGAGCCTCGACCGGCGTCCACGAGGCGCTGGAGTTGCGCGACGGGGATCCCGATCGCTACAACGGCAAGGGGGTCCTGGAGGCGGTTGAAAACGTCAACCAGGTAATTGCGGAGGAGCTTTTTGGGTGGGACGCGATCGACCAGGCCGGCATCGACGCCCGGCTCCTGGTCCTGGATGGGACGAGCAACAAGGAGAAGCTGGGTGCCAACGCGATGCTGGGCGTTTCGCTAGCGGTGGCTCACGCGGCGGCCAACGCCCTCCAACTGCCGCTCTACCGGTACATCGGCGGGGTGCACGCCCACGTGCTGCCGGTGCCGATGATGAATATCCTCAACGGGGGCAAGCACGCGCTCGGCGGCCCGGATCTTCAGGAATTCATGGTGATGCCGGTCAGCGCGCCGACCTTCGCCGATGCCCTGCGCTGGGGGAGCGAGGTCTACCACGCGTTAAAGGGCGTACTCAAGAACAAGGGTTATTCCATCGGCGTCGGCGACGAGGGTGGGTTCGCGCCCAGCCTCAAGACGAACGAGGAGGCCATCAAGCTCATCCTGGAGGCGATCGAGAAGGCCGGTTACGAACCGGGTGAGCAGATTCACATCGCGTTGGATCCAGCGGCCAGTGAGTTCTACCAGGATGGCCAGTACGTGCTCAAGAAGGAGGGCCGCACGCTGAGCGGCGAGGAGATGGTCGCGTTTTACGTCGATTGGATCGAAAAATACCCCATCATCAGTATCGAGGATGGGCTGGACGAGGATGATTGGGACAGTTTCGTGCTGATGATGGAACGCGTGGGTGACCGGGTGCAAATCGTGGGCGATGACCTGTTGGTGACCAACGTGGAGCGGGTGCAGAAGGCCATCGACCTGAAGGCGTGCAATTCCCTCCTGTGCAAGGTGAACCAGATCGGCACGCTGACCGAGGCCATCGACGCCGTGCAGTTGGCCCAGCGCGCCGGATGGACGGCCGTCGTCTCTCACCGCTCCGGCGAGACAGAAGACGCCACCATCGCCGATTTGGCCGTGGCCTTGAACACCGGTCAGATCAAGACCGGCGCCCCATGCCGTTCGGATCGCGTGGCGAAATACAATCAGTTGTTGCGTATCGAGGAAGAGTTAGGTGAGCGAGCCGTCTACGCCGGCGAAGATGCCTTTAGCAATCTGCAGAAGTCCTAGCTGGTAGGTGGGCGGTTATGAGGCTCAATGATGGGGGCGCGAGGTTTTTCCTCGCGCCCCCATTTTTATGCGGTGAAAGAAGGAGATGCGATGCCCCGAACAAAGATTGTGTGTACGCTGGGTCCGGCTTCCGATTCGCCGGAGATGATACGGAGCCTGATTCGGGCGGGGATGAACGTCGCACGAATCAACTTCTCGCATGGGGATCGTGAGACACACGCACGGTCAATCGCTCGACTGCGCCAGATCGCCGAGCAGGAGGGACGCCTGGTGGCGGTGATGGCGGACCTGCAGGGACCCAAGTTGCGGGTGGGAAAGATTGAGAGTGGCGCATTGCCCCTTCAAAAAGGGGACGTCGTCACGTTGAGCGCTTCGCTCCAGGTCGATGAGGCCGAAATGGAAGAGATCGTCATTCCCCTTCCCCACCCGGAGTTGTTACGAGCGTTACAGGTCAATCAAGTGGTGTTGCTGGACGACGGCAACCTGGAACTGCTCGTCGTCCAGGCCAGTGAGACATCGGCCCGGTGTCGGGTCACGGTAGGGGGCGTGCTTTCGTCGCACAAGGGCGTCAACGTGCCAGCGGCAGTGCTCAAGTTCTCGGCGCTGACGCCGAAGGATCGAGAGGATGCGGCCTTTGCCCTGGAGCAGGGGGTGGATTTTATAGCGCTCTCTTTCGTCCGGCGGGCGGCTGACGTGCAAGAGTTGCGTCATTTCATCAAGCGTCAGGGTTCGGACGTCTCGATCATCGCCAAGATCGAGAAACCCGAGGCGCTTTCCGTCTTCGATGCCATCCTGGCTGAATCGGATGGCGTGATGGTGGCCCGGGGGGATCTGGGCGTGGAGACGCCGGCCGAGGAGGTGCCCTTTCATCAGAAACGCATCATCCAAGCG
>DSAR01000359.1 GCA_011046405.1 Chloroflexota bacterium
AGAAGCCATCACGTTGGTTCAGATGGAGCACCCCGATATTATCGTGCTCGACCTGATGATGCCAGGCGTCGATGGGTTCGACGTGCTGGAATCGGTAAAGGCCAATAAAGACACCCGCGGCATTCCCATCATCGTCGTGACAGCCAAGGAGCTGACCAAGAAGGAGCGCCAGGTGCTCAACAAAGGGGTCGAGACGCTCTTGCAAAAAGGTCTTTTCGAACAACAGGAGCTGTTGGCTGACGTCGCATCCGCCCTGGATCGCCTGTCTATGAATAGCCAACGTCAAGACACAGCAAAGGATGAACCTGAAAACGAGACAACGCCTCAAAAGATCGCACGTGAGAGCAAATAAAGACAGGCAGAAAAGGATAATCAATGACAAAGCAAAGTTATTTTAAGAATCAGGTCTGGCTGGAGTGCGCATCCTGTGGTCACCGCACCCACTTCGACCGGCCAGTCACGAATTGCGAAAAATGCGGCGGAGAATGGATCGACGCGCGATACGATTACAACGCCGTCGAGCAAGCGTGGCCCGATGCGCTACAAAATCGCCCCTTCGACATGTGGCGCTATAGGGAACTGATGCCTCTCCGGGATGACGTTCACAAAGTCACGATGGGAGAAGGCGGCACCCCCTTGCTCCACGCCACGAATCTCAGCCTGATGTTGGGCGCACCCCACGTCTACTTCAAGGACGAACGACAGGGGCCGACTGGATCGTTCAAAGATCGTCAGGCTTCACTGGCCATCTCGGTGATGAAGGAACTCGGTATTACCGAGGCGGTCGTCGCCTCGACCGGCAACGTTGCCATTTCCTATTCTGCCTATTCCGCCCTGGCGGGTATCAAGATGTGGACATTCCTCACCAGTCTGGTTCCTCCCGAGAAAATGCACGAGGTTGCCCTTTACGGCAGTGAGGTCATCAAGGTGACCGCAACCTACGACCACACCAAAAAAGTAGCCGCCGATTTCGCCAACCGGAAAGGGATCTACCAGGATCGCGGCATTCGGGGCATCTCGGCCCGGGAGGCCATGAAGACCCTGGCCTTCGAGATCGCCGAGCAGCTTCCCCCGCAACTAGACCCCGCCAACACCCCCTGGCGCACGCCCGATTGGTACATTCAAGCCGTGAGCGGCGGCATGGGGCCGGTCGGTGTGTGGAAAGCCTTCGAGGAGATGGTCACGCTGGGGTTGGTGGATCGGATGCCCAAGTTGGCCTGTATCCAGGCGGCGGGTTGCGCGCCGATGGTTCAATCTTTCGAAAAGGGTTTGGAAGAGGCGGAGCCGATCTTGAATCCGCAGACGCGCGTCATCACCATCGCCACCGGCAGCCCAGGCCCTGCGTACAACTATTTGAGCCGCGTCATTCGCGAACATGGCGGGGCATTCGAGGCGGTCACCGACGAGGAAACGTTCCGCGCGATGCACGTCATGGCCAAGCTGGATGGGGTTTCGATGGAGCCAGCCGCAGCGACCGCCTTCGCTGGCCTGTTCAAACTGATCAGTAAGGGCGTCATCAAGCGGGACGAGGTCATCGTCGTCAACTGCTCCGGTCACACCTTCCCGGTCGAAAAACATCTTTTGGGAGACGAATGGGCCCGCACCGTGGAGGTTCCCCAGGATCTGCCCAAAACCCAGGAGACGGTGAAAGCGGAAAGCAGACCGACCGAGGGGTTGCTTGGGTCACTCGAACAGCTCGACGAACACGTCCAGAGCATCGCCATCATCGAGGATGACCCCCAGGCCCGCCTGCTACTTCGGCGTATCCTGCAGACACGGGGCGATTACCGGGTATTCGAAGCAGCTGATGGAGCGGCTGGTATCGAGATCGTGCGCCAGGAGCACCCCGACATCATTCTGCTGGACCTGATGATGCCGGGCGTGGACGGTTTCGAAGTCCTGGAGTCGCTCAAAGCCGACGAAACAACCAGCGACGTCCCCGTCATCGTGATCTCGGCCAAAGAGTTGACCCAGGACGAGCGAGAACGGCTCAGCGGGCAGATCGACAAACTGATGCAAAAAGGCAATTTCACCGACGAGGAACTGCTGGAGGAAATCCTGAAACGGGCGGCTTGATTGCAGTTTATGTAGAATATGCTAAAATCCATTTAGATACGATATCCTGATCGCGAAAACACACAAGCGATTCCCAGACATCCAAGCGTATTCACAAGCTCCATCATCCTTCCACAGGCCTCGTCCTGAGTCAAAGGCGGCGTAATTCAATATGATGAAGCAAAAAGCCAAAATCCTCTACGTCGAAGATGATCCTTCCAGCGAGAGGCTTGTCTGCCGCATACTCCAGGCCGAGGGTTTCGAAGTCGTCACTGCGTCTGATGGATTGACGGCTATTGAAACAGCCAAGAAAGAACTGCCCGACCTGATTCTGATGGATATTAACATCAGCGGGTTGGATGGTTACGAAGTCACCACCCGATTGCGCACGATGGACGACCTGTCCCTGGTCCCCATCGTGGCGGTCACCGCGGCCACTCTCAGTGGAGATCGAGAGCGCGCGTTGATAGCCGGCTGCACCGGCTATATCCCCAAGCCCATCGACGTCGATGCGTTTCCCGATAAAATTCGTTCGTTCCTGGAGGGTACCCGGGAGGAGATCAAATCGCCGGAGGAAAAGGCCGAATACCTGGTCGAGTACAGCCACCGGCTGGTGGATCGTCTGGAAGGAAAGATCCGCGAGTTGGAGAAAAGCAACACCGAGCTGCAAAAACTCGATCGTATGAAGACCGACTTCATCATTATCGCCGGTCACGAGCTGCGCACCCCGCTGACGGCCATTTACGGCTATGCTCAAATTCTGCAAGCCAATCCAGAACTCTCCGGGTCACCAGATGAAGCTGGATCTCCTGGTTTTATCGTCCAGAAAATGACGGAGGCGACCTGGCGCCTCAACCAGGTCGTAGGAGACATCCTCAACGTCTCTCTAATCGACGCCAACAAGCTAGATCTCTCGATGGGCCCGGTCAGGCTCCACTCCCTGGTTAGACAGGCTATGGAAGATATAAAACGCATCGGGGCTGATCGAGAACTGTTTTTCAACGTCACCGGCACGGAGGACTTACCCATCATCATCGGAGACTCGAAAAAACTCTACCAGGCGCTGTGGAATATCATCACCAATGCGGTCAAGTACACGCCCGACGGCGGCACCATTGAGATCAGAGGGAAAACTATCGACGACGCCGTCCAGATCGCCGTCAAGGATAGCGGGATCGGGATCGAGCCTGAGGATCAGGAACACATATTCGACCGCTTCTACATCCTCCACGACACATCTCTCCACCGCTCCAGCAAAACGGCGTTCAAAGGGGGGGGTCTGGGCGTGGGATTGACCGTGGCCCGTGGCATCGTAGAAGCGCACGGCGGACGCATCTGGGCGGAAAGCAAAGGGCGAGATGAGGAAAAATTACCCGGCAGCACCTTTCACATCCTCCTGCCCATAGGCAATGTGCCCACAGAGGCTTCTTGAAGGTTCGGGTTTAAGATAGAGATAGAGAATCAGTCCCACTCACGCTTCCACTCCAACGGCTCGTTCCCCTCCGCTAAATGCATGCCCGGATCACGGGTTAACAACAACATCCCCACCACCAACAGCGCCCCGCCGATCCACTGCACTGGCGTCAACCGTTCGTCCAACAGGAGGAAGGCCAGGAGCAAACTGACGAGCAACTCCAACAAGCTCCCCAACGAGGCCTCCACCCCCCCCACCCGTCTGAGCGCGCTGAACATCGCCAACCGGGAGAGCGCCGTCGTCAAACCCAGCGCCATAATGGCCGTCCAACCCGACATGGCGATGGTCTCCACCGCTTCACCTTTCACGACCCACGCCAGCCCAACCACGCAGGCCATCGCCGTCAGGATGTAGAGCGCACCCGTGCGGGCCGGCACGTCGGCCAAAACCCATTGACCGAGCACCAGGTACCATCCATAAGTCGCAGCCTGGGCCACCATCAACGTGACGCCTAACCAATCCAGGTCCGCGGCGCCGGCGCTCGTCAGCAGGAACACGCCCAGCATCGCCAGGGTCAGGCGCACCAGGGTGATGCGCGTCAACGCCTGCCCCGAAGCGAAGAGGAACAATACCACCCACAACGGATAGAGCGCGTTCAGCAACGCCGCCAGTGAGGCGTCCAGGCGGGCCAGGCTGGTGTAGTAGAGCAACGAGCCAAAACCGTTGACTGCCCCAACACTGATACAACCGAGCAGTCCTCTCCACGAGATCGAAATGTCGCGCCGCCAGAAAATCAAGAACGCTCCCCACAATAACGCGGCAGCTATGATCGTCCGGATAGCCGCCAGCGTAAACGGGGTCACACCGCTCCTGTAGGCCAGCTTGCCCAATATCGGCGCCCATCCCAGGAAAAAGCTGGCCAGGACCATGCTCATGACCCCCCAGCGTTGTTCATGGCTCAGTTCGATGGTCATCGAACGACTATGGCCAAAAATTCCCCGAGCACTGAATGAGAACCGCTGCAAAAGACTGCCGCGATTCGATCTGGCATGATCTCTATCATCGGAATCAAATTGATGGTCTAGCACGCGTCTCCTAACCTGGATGAAGCAGAGCCAATCAGGGCTACCAACGGCAAATTCTCTCTCGCTGTGCAAGGATTCTATTGGTTAGGCCCTAACCATTGGTCTTTTCTCACTTATTGTGCTAAACTTCTAGCGATGAAACTTAAGCAGAAACGTATCCTTATCGCGCTGGCGATGCTCAACGTCATCGCCCTGGTGGGCCTGATGATCCTCATCAGGAAATCACCGTCGCTACCCAATCCATCCACCCGCCAACTGCCGTCGGCCATCATCGACCTGAAAACGTGCCCGGCTATCTCGAGCACTGACGAAACGTGGGAAGCGACACAGCTATTGGCCCAACTCGGTCTCGGCGGACGGGTCGCACTGCACGCCGACAGCGTCCTCCGATTCGAAATTCCATACTCGACGGCCCCGGATCCGGTGACGCCTGCAACCATCGACGAGGCCGCCCAATCGGCGTGGCGGGCCTTCGACGTAGCCCAGGCGCTGCTGGAACAGGCGCACGACTGTGTACCCTTCACCGACGTCCAGGTCACGATCGTCGTGCGCGGTGGCTGGCCCCACCCCCAACCCGAGGCCCAACTGGACGTTCACGTCCAGGCGGCAGATCTGCTGGCCTTCAACGTCGGCGAACTGAGCGAAGAGGCCTTCATCGAGCGCGTGACCTACACCGTCCGCCCGATAGGGCGCTCACCATAACCCTCAACACGGTAGCTTTGCAACCATACCCCACTATACCTCAACCTTGAGAAAATGTAAAAGTCACCGATGATGGGCAACGACACTCAGCGGCTGGCTCGCCGTTGGCCCGCACCGACGAGATGAACACGTCCTCCAGGGTGGGCGCGATCCACACGATACTTTTGACTTCGATACCCGCATCGGCCAATAGATTGGCTATTGAGCCCGTGTACGTCTCGGCGTCGGGCACCACGGCGTGGATCTGCGCACCGTAGAGGGCGACCTCGTCCAGGGGCAGGCGACCGGTTTCCTTGGCCTGTTGCAAGACGCGCATCGCGCCCTCGGTGTCGGCGCAGTTGACCTCCAACACGTGCCCGCGCATCTCGGTCTGCTTGAGTTGGTCCGGCGTGTCCAGTGCCACGAGTTGGCCCTCGCTGATGAAACCGACCCGCTGGCACAGTTCTGCCTCATCCATGTAGTGGGTGGTGACCAGGACGGCGACCCCTTTCTTGGCCATGGCGTAGATCAGGCCCCAGAACTCGCGCCGGCTGATGGGATCGACGCCGGCTGTCGGTTCGTCGAGGAAGACGACCTCGGGATGATGCACGATGGCGCATCCCAGCGCCAATCGCTGCTTCCACCCGCCCGAGAGATTGCCCGTCAACTCGTTTTCCCGCCCCCGCAAACCGGCCATCTCGATGATCTCGGCCTGGCGACGCTTCAGATCCCGGCGAGACAGCCCGTAGGCCAGTCCGTAGAATCGGATGTTCTCCCGGGCCGTCAGGTCGTTGTACAACGTGAATCGCTGCGACATGTAGCCCACGCGGGCCTGCATCTCTTTGGCCTGGGTGCTGGGATCGTAACCCAACACCCGCGCGCTGCCCTCGCTGATCTTGAGCAACCCCAGGAGCATGCGGATCGTCGTCGTCTTGCCGGCCCCGTTTGGCCCCAACCACCCGTAGACCTCCCCCCGCGCCACCCGGAAACTGATGTGATCGACGGCGGTGAAATCGCCGAAACGCTTGGTTAGATCGTTAACCTCAATAGCGTATTCGCCCATAAAAGCTCTTCCTGTATCCTCTCGAAAAATCGGGGGAAAATAAGGCGGAATAGCATTCCGCCCTACTCTTAAAGACAATACCCGTGAATGAGTGTCGGCTCAGCGCCAAAATGCACTCACGCACAGCTTGCCGACGATTGAAATCGTTGCTGGGCCGTGAGCAGGCATATTTCGTCAATGAGCCACTACTTGCCCACTTGCCTACTTGCCCACTTGCTCACTGCCTCCGAATGAGTGAGATGAAGGCCTCTTCCATCCGGGGCTCGATCTCTCGCGTGCCCTGGCACGTGATCCCCTGGGTCGCCATGGCCGTCTCGATCTCTTCCCTTCGCCGCGCGACGTCGTCCACGAAGACGTGCAGCATCGCGCCGTAGGTCTGGACCTCCAATACGCCGTCCATCTCCTCGACCGCCCGCCAGGCTGGCACGAAATCGGAGGGCGTGAACTCCAGCAATCGCCCCGGCACCTTCTTCTTGATCGCCTCGGGCGAATCGTGGGCGATGAGACACCCCTCATAGATCAGGCCAACCCAGTCGCACCGCTCCGCCTCGTCCATGTAGGGCGTGCAGAAGAAGATGGTCACGCCCTTCTCCGCCCGCAAGTCGCCCAACATCTCCCAGAACTCGCGCCGGCTGACCGGATCGACACCCAACGTCGGCTCGTCCAACATCAGTACCTGGGGCTCGTGAACCAGGCTGCACGCCAGGGCCAGTTTCTTCTTCATCCCGCCCGAAAGGCGGCCAGCCAGCCGGTCACCGAAAGCCGAAAGGCCCGCGAATCCCAGCAGTTCCGGGATGCGCCGGGCCTGTTCCCGGCGGCTGACGCCCTGGACGCTGGCGAAGAAGCGCATGTTCTCCATCACTGTCAGATCGGCCGGCAGGGCAAACTGCTGGGCGATGTAACCCACCCGCTCGCGAATCTCGTACGTATCGCGCATCGAGTCGTAGCCCAGGATGTGGCTCTCGCCGGCGCTCCGTCGCAACAGCCCCAGGATCACGCGCGTCGCCGTCGTCTTGCCGGCCCCGTCCGGCCCGATCAGGCCGAAGGTCTCGCCCCGGCGCACCGTCAGATCCAGGCCATCGACGGCCCGCACCGTGCCCTCCCGGGTGTCGAATGTCTTCACCAACCCCCGGCTCGATATCGCTACTCCGTTTTCCATCTGTCTCCTCGATCAATCCAAGCGCTTTTTGAACGTCGTTGCAGCCAACACCATGACCAGCACGCTATAACCCACCAGGATCGCCACGTCTCGCCACATAAACGAGACCCCCACCCCCTTGGTGATGATCCCCCGGGCGATGCGAACGAAATAGGTCGCCGGTATCAGATTGCCTACCGCCCGGACCAGGAGGGGCATCGGCTCACGCGGGTAGATGAGGCCAGTCAACAGCATACACAACATCATAAATAGCATGGTGATCTGCTGCGCCTGTTTCTGCGTCTTGGCCACGGTCGAGATCAAGAGCCCCAATCCCAGGCCAGAGACGATGAAAAGCAGCGACAACCAGCCAAAAACCCACGGATTCCCCCGGAAGGGCACGCCGAACCAGAAGATGCCGAATAGCACAATGATCAACATATCGACGACGATGAGCACCAGGTTCGGGGCCATCTTGCCAACCAAGATCTCCAATGGGCGGGCAGGCGAGATCAGGATCTGCTCGTCGACGCCCAACTCTCGCTCGCGTACCACGGCGACCGCCGCCTGGCCAATCGCCATCACCTGCAATAGAATCGCCGTCAATCCCGGCACGACGAAGATCATGTCGTCGCGGGCGGGGTTGTACAAAACGCGCATCGAGGTCGCGATCGGCAACGCCGTCACGTCCCCCGACGGGCCGCCGCCCAAGGCGCCCATTCCCATCCGATTCACCTTTTCCACGACCAACTCCATCCCCCGGGCCTGGGCCACGGCTAATGCCGCGCTGTAGCCCGAACTGACAGTAGACGAATCGGAGCCATCGAGCAAGACCAAAACTTGCGCGTCGCCCCGCGCGACCCGGGCCGAAAAATCGGGCGGTATCACTATCCCGGCCCGGACCTGTCCCTCGTCGATGGCCCTGACCGCCGCTTTCTCGTCTGCCACGTACGTCTCGACGTCGAAATAGCCCGAGGCGATGAGCGCATTGACGAAGGCCTGGCTCTGCGAATCCATGCTCATGTCGGCGACAGCTGTCGGGATGTGATCCACCGTCAAAGAGACGGCGTAGGCGAAGAGAAACATCTCCAGCACCGGCAACAACAACACCATCAACAACGTGCGCCAATCTCGAACGATCTGGATGCTTTCCTTTTGAATCAACGCCCCGATACGTTTGAAACGCTTTCTCATCTCGATCTCCCTCAGTCCAAGCTTTGCCGGAACAACCGGGCAGCGATCGCCATCACGACGATCACGTATAGCAACAAGGCGAGGACCTGCTCCCATAGAAAGCCGAAGCCGATTCCCTTGGTGATGATCCCCCGCGAAATCGGAATAAAATAGGTCAGGGGGAAGAGATTGCCAATGAGGCGTAGCACGACTGGCATCCCGTCGCGAGGGAACATAAAGCCGCCCAACAATAGCCCCACCAACGCCAGCGCCATATTCATTTGTTGCGCTTGTTGCTGGTTCTGTGAAACCGTGGAAATCAACAGGCCCAACCCCAATCCAGAAAAAATGTACATCAGCGCCAGCCAGAAGAAAAGCCAGAAACTCCCCTGGAAGGGCACGCCGAAAAAGAAGACCCCCAAAACGATGACGGTCAACATGTTGACGACAGCGATGAGGATGTTGGGCACGATCTTGCCCAGCATCAATTCGATGGGCATAATGGGGGTGACCAGGATCTGTTCGATGGTGCCCATCTCTCGCTCGCGCACCACGGCGACCGTCGTCAGCGCGATGGTCTGAGTCTGCAGGATCATCGCGCACATCCCTGGGATGACGAACCACAGATCGGTCAGGTTCGGGTTATACAGAATCCGCACCAGGGCGTCAAAGGGCAAAAATCCTCGACTATCCTGGACCAGCCCCGCTCGTTGGAGCTTTTCAACCAGCACCTCGGTCGCGTGAACTTCGGCTATCGCGACGGCGGCATTGTAGGCCGATTGGGAAGTGAAGAGATCAGACCCATCGACCAATAAGAGCGCCTGCGCCTCGCCTCGCTCGACCTGGGCGCGAAAATGGGAGGGAATGACCACCCCGGCCTGGGCGCGGCCCTCGTCGATCGCCCGCACCACCTCCGCCTGATCGGCCACGTAGGAAACGACGGTAAAATAGCCGGAGGTCTCCAACGCGCTCACGTAGGCCTGGCTGGCCCGATCGTGGCTCTGATCCGCCACCACCATCGAGATGTCCTCGACGGTAGTATTGACAGCAAAGCCAAATAGGAACAGTTGCAACAAGGGCAAACTGAGCATCAGCAACAGTGTGCTCCGGTCCCGGAACGTCTGGATGAACTCCTTTTGTATCACAGCCCAAACTCTCTGCCTCATCACACCTCCCCAGTCAAAACCTCCCGCCAGCCCGGGGAAACGTCTCATCGAACGGTTCCTGCAGGGCCGACAGGAGGCGGGCATTCCTCGATCCCGAATCAGTTTTCCGGCGCTTGTATGCCTTTCAGGAGCAAATCGACCAGCTGCTCGGCCAACGCGCGCCGTCCCCTGGGAGCCGGCAGCGATGCCACACCGCGCAGCGCGGGCAGAATCAGGCTGCCGAACATCCCCAGTATCAATTGAGCCGCCAGCGCCGGGTCTACGTCTCGAAAAACCCCGGCCTCAATGCGGTCGGTGATGTAAGTGGTCAGCCGGCGATAAATACGCTCCAACTGGCTATCGACGAAGTCTTGCAATATCTCGTCATCCACCCACGCCTCGCTGAACAACGTGCGGAGAAAAGGTATCTGCTCTTCCGAGATATCGAGTCCCCGCTCCACCACCTGGACAAACGCCTCTCGATCCTCTAAACCTTCGCCGCCCAGTAACACGGTTTCCATCAAGGCATCCGTGTCGTTGACGATCCCCAGCAGGATCTCCCGCTTGCTCCCGAAGTAATTGTACAACGTCCCTTCGGCCAGGTCCGCCTGGTAAGCGATCTCCCGAATCGTGGTGTTGGCGTAGCCTTGTTCGGCGAACACCCGCGCAGCCGCTGCGAGAATCTCGCGCTTACGGCGCTGAATCCGTCGTTGGCGACGACTTTCGGGCCGCCCGGCTCCTTCCCCATTCATCACGCTGCTCCTCCGCGAGAAATAATCACCCGCCAATATGAATATTCGCTCATAAAATGAGCATTCACTCATTTTATGAGCGAATTATACAATAAATGAGTGAATATGTCAATATAGGAACGAAAAAGCCCCGGCGATCGCCGGGGCTCCGACCATTTCTACACACCGGACAGATCTAACGTTCCGCCCGGGGCAAAAGCTCAGGCTCAGTGAGTTGCAGATGTAGAGAAATCTGGCCATAACGCCAAGCCACCCACCCGACGGTCAACAAACTCCCAAGCACCATCGCGCCGATCCCAATCAAGCCTGCCTCAGGACCGAAAGGGCCGCCGGTCCACAGATCCGGCCCACCTTGTTGGATGGCGATGAAAGTCGGGCCAGCGCCGGTACCACTGACCGAGAACCCGAACACGTTGCCCTGGAAGAAATTCCAGGCGATGTGTAGGCCGATGGGAATCGCCAATTCCCCCGTCAGCAGAAATCCCAATGCCAGGAAAACGCCCGCCAGCATGATATTCAGCGTACTGATGGTGGTGGCGTTGGGATTTCCGGCGTGAAGCAGACCGAACAGCACGGAGGTAATCAATGTCGCCAGGACAATGGCCACCCGGGCGTTCCAGAACTTGAAGTTGAGCCCCTCGGCCAGGTTCTTCAACTGGTAGCCCCGGCTCCACAACTCCTCGTAAATGCCGACACTGATAAAAAGAAACACCGGGGATAAGATAGCGATGGGAAAAGGCACGTCCCGGCCGGCCGTGTCGAACGTCTCGACGACGGTCACCCAGCCCAACGCCCGCTCAATGACAAAAATGCCCGCCATCAGCAACGCGCCCAGGGCCAGCCCAAAACCCAAGTCCACCCACCATTCCGGTCCAACCCGAAAACCGAAGTCTCGAAAGCGCCGCCGGTCGAGAAAACGTCCCGCTAACCAGATCGAGAGCACAAATCCCAACAACACCATCACCATAGAAATACTGCTTCCCAGTGCACCTTCAGGCTCGATCAGCAAGCCGAGAGGGGCCAACATGCCAATCTGCAGCAGTATGAGGAGCACGATCTGGAGCAATAGGCGCCATCCGGCGCGGAGGCGCGCTTCCCCGGCATTCCAGAAAACACTTCGTAAAACCTTCATGATTCTCCCTTCTTCTTCATATAACCACTTCAGTCAGCATCACGCATTGTACAACGACTTGCCAGGTTTGTCTATAGTCCGACCATAGCTCATTAGATTTCCAAGGTCTGGGTTGGCAAATATGTCACTGTCAAGTAACTACTCAGGCCAGTCCCTTGCTGCGCTGGAGAGCGGGGGCCCCCGCCCATCCGCTGCAAACGGACGGTAGGATAAGTAGTTACACTGTCAAGATAAAAGATTTGGGCCTGCAAGGTGCTTGTGATATAATCACTCCAGAGGAGAACGTATGGAACCGGTATCGTTAAACATCGGTATCGAGGAAGAATATCAGATCATCGATCCCGCCAGCAGGGAATTGCGCTCGTACGTGCAACGTTTCATCGAGCGGGGGCATACGGTGCTGCCCGACCAGGTGCGGCCGGAATTTCTCCAGTCCCAGGTCGAAGCCGGGACTCGCATCTGCCAGGATGTTGCGGAGGCGCGCCAGGAACTGATTCGCGTGCGCCGGTCGATCTGCGAGATGGCGGAACAGGAAGGATTATGGGTCGCGGCAGCCGGCACCCATCCCTTTTCATCCTGGGCCCGGCAGGAAGTGTCGCCCTTCGGCCGCTACCCAGAACTGGTGCGCTTTTTGCAGGACGTGGGACGCCGCTTGCTGATCTTCGGCATGCACATTCACATCGGCATCGAGGATCGAGAGCTGCTCATCGACGTGATGAATCAACTCCGCTATTTCCTACCCCACGTGTTGGCCCTGTCCACCAGTTCCCCTTTCTGGCACGGTCGCGACACCGGCCTCAAGTCCTACCGCAGCGTCGTCTTCGAAAGCCTCCCCCGCACGGGGATCCCGCTGCAATTTGGCTCCTACGCCGACTATCGCCATTACGTGGACGTGCTGTTGTCTACCCATAGCATCGACGAACCGACCCACATCTGGTGGGACGTGCGCCCCAGCGAGAAATTCCCAACGCTGGAAATACGCATCCCCGATATGTGTACCCAGGTAGATGAGACGCTGTGTCTGGTCGCCCTGATGCAGGCTATCATCGCCAAGCTGGTGCGCTTGCGCCAGGCCAACCAATCCTGGCGCATCTATCGCAAGAACCTCCTCGACGAGAACAAATGGCGCGCCGTGCGCTATGGCATCCACGGCAACATGATCGACCTGGGCAAGGCGACTGAAGCGCCGTACACGGACTTGATCGAGGAAATTCTGACGTGGGTGGACGACGTGGTCGACGATCTGGGAAGCCGGGCGGAGGTCGAATACGTCGAGCATATCCTGAGCCAGGGTACCAGCGCCGACCGGCAGATCGAGGTCTATCGCCGAACCGGGCATTTCGAGGCCGTCGTCGATCACATCGTGAGAGAAAGCAAAGCCGGGCTGACGTGACGTTGCTGGCAGTGTCAAAAACCCGTCGCAGCCAATCTCTCGCTGCGACCATGCGAAATCCCAAAGAACCCACAATTCGAAGCCAACATTCGTGTCATTCGTGATCCAAAGATTCGGATAATGAATATCATTAAGGAGCTGTGCATGTCCAGGAAAACGCGATACCTGCTCATCGGGCCCTTGGCTATCCTGTTCTTGGGGTTCTGGGGCATGTGGAGCGCCGTCCACGTTGCGGCCAGCGACCCCGTTTTGCTCACAGCGACCGCCAGCCCCTCACCGACCAGCACACCCACACCCACCCGGACCTCTACACCGACCAGAACACATACGCCCACGCCGACCCATACACGTACTAACACGCCGACTCACACACCAACGGCTACCCCCACGCCAACGGCCACTTTCACGCCATCGCCCACGCCCACAGAGCCGTTGCCCCGGGCCACCCCGCCGCCGGTGCGCCGCGGCACAGCGACGCCGGCGCCTTCCCCTCCCGCCGATTGTCCCGTCTGCCCCGCTTGCCCCTGTCCCATAGCGGGCGTGGACTGCCCGGCCTGCCCGCCGGTGCCGATTTTCCACATCGAGGCCGATGGAAGTTGGGACCTGGCCCGCCTGCCCTTTGCCGGGGAAACTCAAGACGCGGTCTACAATCTGACCCGCCGCCGGGGGCGCGATATGGCCCCGTCCCTCTCGCCCCACGGCGGACAATGGATCGCTTTCCAATCTGACCGGCATGGCCAATGGGACATCTACACCATGGACCTCTACGGCCGCCACCAGACCCGACAGACCACGCACCCGGCGCACGACGTCGCGCCCACATGGTCCCCCAAGTGCGCCGTCGTGGGCACGACTTGTGTCACCGGCACACTGGTCTTCCAATCCGAGCGCGAGGGGAACTGGGACCTGTTCCGACTCGACGTCGGTACCAGCCGCGCGCCGGTCCAACTCACGAGCGACGGGGGAAATAACGTCAACCCCGTTTGGCGACCCGACGCTTCGGCGCTGGCCTTCCAATCCGACCGGCATGGCAATTGGGATCTCTTCCTAATCAATCCCGATGGCAGCGACGAGCGGCAATTGAGCAACGATCCCGCCGACGAGATTGAGCCCGCCTGGTCGCCCGACGGGCGGGCCATCGCCTACGTCTCCAACCGCCGCGGCGACTGGGACCTGTACGTCGACTACCTGAGCGGTGGATTGCCCTTTTACCTGACCCGCGACGATGGCGACAACCGCCGCCCCGTCTGGTCCCCGGATAGTCAATGGATCGCGTTCCAATCCAACCGGGATGGTCAGTGGGACATCTACGCCTATGGCATTTACGCCCGCGTGTTACGCCGCTTGACCAACGACCCTGCCGACGACGAAGCCCCCACGTGGAACTGCGACGGTTCCCGCGTGATCTTTCATTCCGACCGGGACGGTGAAGCCAAACTTTACGCCGTCGCCCTGAACGACCCACGAGACATCGTCCGTCTGACCAAGCAGGGAAGTGGGGAACAAATGATTCCCGAACGCTTCCCAATCTGGCAACCATCGACGACGACCGACGGATTGAGCCTGGCGAACGCCCTGCCCAGCCAAGCACAAATCGCCTCGCCCACGTCCACGCCGGTGGAGATGGAGCCATTCACCCCGCCAGCGGCGTCTATAGCGCTGCCGAGCGCCACCCCCGCGATCCACGCTGGCGCGACCTCCGCCCCCATTCCAACTCCGCCCGTCGATTGCCCGGCTTGTCCGGCCTGTCCTTGCCCCCCGGTGAGTGTGGACTGCCCGACCTGCCCACCAGCGCCGATCTTCCACACCAACGCCGACGGAGATTGGGACCTGGCGCGCCTGCCCTTTGCCAGGGAAACCCAAGACGCGGTCTACAATCTGACCCGCCGCCGGGGGCGCGATCTGGCCCCGGCCTTCTCCCCCCATAGCGGGCAGTGGATCGCGTTCCAATCCGAGCGGGACGGTCATTGGGACATCTACACCATGGACATCTACGGCCGCTATCAGACACGGCAGACCGAGCACCCGGCGCACGACGTCGCGCCCGTCTGGTCACCGGCGTGCGTGCCCGTGAGCGAGACGTGCGTCGCCGGCGTGCTGGCCTTCCAATCCGACCGCGAGGGGAACTGGGATCTGTTTCGGCTCGACGTCGGCGCCGGCCGCCCTCCAATTCAGCTTACGAGCAACGAGGCGGATGACGTCAACCCTTCCTGGAAACCGGATGGCTCGGCGCTGGTCTTCCAATCGAACCGGGCGGGCCATTGGGATATCTTCACGATCAATTCCGACGGCAGCGACGAGCGCCAACGGACCGACGATCCCGCCGACGAGATGGACCCCACCTGGTCGCCCAACGGCCTGGCTATCGCCTACGTGTCCAATCGCTGGGGCAATTGGGATCTGTATCTCCTCAACCCGAACAGCAACGAAGCCCAACAACTGACCCAGGGCGCCGGCAGCAACCTGTCGCCAGCGTGGTCGCCCGATGGGCGAAAGATCGCTTTCCAATCCAATCGCAGCGGCGATTGGGACATTTACGTCTACGGCGCCGTCTCCGGCGACTTGCGCCGCCTGACCGAGCATCCCGCCAACGACCAGGCCCCCACGTGGAACTGCGATGGCTCGCGCGTGCTTTTCCATTCCGACCGCGATGGTTATGACAACGTCTATTCCGTATCGGTGAATGACCCGGACGACGTGGTGCAACTGACCAATCAGGACAGCCAAGAACGAACCCCTCTCTGGTTTCCATCCTCGGAGAAAGGCAGCCGAGCCATGGCGCCGGAATTGGCACAACAGGTTGAGAGCAAGACGGTCCCGACGATCGCGGCGCAAGAGACGCCGACCGGTACCATCCCGGTCGAGGAGACCGCTACCCCATTGCCAACACCCTCCCCGACCCGGACCAGCCCGCCAGCCACCGAGCAGCCCACAGAGACAACGCCATCGTCGCTCAACTGGTCCGACCTGGTCATCACCGTGAGCTTGATCATGGTCGCCACCTTCGTCATCTGGCTCGTGAGCGCCCGCAGGCGCGCCCAGGAACAATCGAGAGAATAACCACACCCGGCACTTTCTCAGTAAGTAGGGCAATGCCCCCCAGTTTATTGAGATGATAACACAGGGATTTCGTAGCAAGTCGCAGGCGTAAGCCGCCCCAAAGGCTCAGAACGCTCGCAGGTGAACTCAAGGAAAACGAAGCCGGGGTTGATGCGCGTGATAAACCGCACAGCGAGCAACCGCGTGCGTCTAAACCCCCTTGGATTTGCTTCGTTTTCCCACACACCCACATCTTTTGCGCAGGCGGTAGAAAACAGGTATACTACATAGAACCTATCCCGGACGAGCCGGAACCAATAAGGGAGGCTTCGTATGCAAAATTCTTGCACAAAAAACTAAACTGCTCAGCCTAGCGTCCGTTTGCAGCGGATGGGCGGGGGCCCCCACTC
>DSAR01000358.1 GCA_011046405.1 Chloroflexota bacterium
CCGCCCCACCCGATCCCGGCCCGCAAGAAATGGGGGCTGATCCGATGATCCGTCCCCATGCCACGCGCCACTTCCTTGACGTCGGCTCCCAGCACCTCGCAGACGTTGGCCATCTCGTTGATGAACGAAATTTTGGTTGCCAGAAAAGCGTTGGAGGCGTATTTGATCATCTCCGCCGTGCGCAAATCGGTGATGATGATCTCGGCATTCAGGGGGTAATATAATTCGGCCACTTTCTCGGCGGCTTCCCGGCTGCCAGCACCCAGCACAATCCGGTCGGGATTCATACTATCCTGGACGCCCGACCCTTCGCGCAGAAACTCTGGATTGGAGACCACCCAGAACGGCATATCGGGATCGGGCATCGTCTCCCGCACGATGTCGGTCACCCAATCGCCGGTGCCGATGGGAACCGTCGATTTGTCGACAATGACAATGGGATGATCGATACGCCGGGCGACGCCTCTCGCCGCCGCCTCGACGTGCGCCAGGTCCGCCTCTCCGCCATCGCCAGACGGAGTGCCGACGGCGATGAAGACGAAATCCACCCCTTCCATCGCCTCATCATACGAGGTGGTGAAGTGCAATCGTCCGGCGGCGTTATTCCGCTGCACGATCTCCTCCAAACCCGGTTCGTAGATGGGCAATATGCCCTTTTGCAAGTTATCGGCTTTCTCCTGGTCGCGATTCAGACAGGTGACGTGATTGCCCAGATCGGCCAGACACGCCCCGGTCACTAACCCCACGTAACCCACACCGATCACACAGATCTTCTCCATTTATCTCTGCTCCTCTCATCATAAAAAACAGCCATTCGCCGATTCGCCGATTCGCTGATTCGCTGACTCGCTGATTCGCCGATTCGCCGATTCGCTGACTCGCTGATTCGCTGATTCGCTGATTCGCTGATTCGCTGATTCGCTGATTCGCTGACTCGCTGATTCGCTGACTCGCTGATTCGCTGACTCGCTGATTCGCTGACTCGCTAATCCAGGCGCCGGTTCAAGGTACACACGGCGACAGTGACGACGAGCAGCCCTATGCCCAGCATCGCCGCCGCGTGGGGCCACAGGATAGACAGCCCCACCCCTTTCAGCATCACGGCCCGGATGATCTCCAGGTAATGGCGAAAGGGCACGATCTCCGCCACAACGTGCAGGGCTGCAGGGAGATTCTCGACCGGCACCAGGTACCCGGAAAAGGTCATATCCACCATGGCCAGGACAAAGACGATCAAAACCGCCTGCTGTTGTGTCCGGGCAACGCTGGAGATGAGGAGTCCGTATCCAATTTCGACAGCGACAAACAGCACCGTCAGCCCAAAGAGCAACGCCAAGGAGCCCCGCATCGGCGTCCCGAAACCGTAGACCGCGCCAGCCCAGACGATCAAGAAGTTGACAGCGCCCACGAGCAAAGCGGGAATTGCCTTGCCGACGAGCAATTCCAAGCGGCTCAGGGGCATCACCATCAACTGCTCCAGCGTGCCCAGTTCCCGTTCGCGGGTCAAAGCAATCGAGGCGACGACCAACGTGACCTGGTAGACGATGAAGCCCACCTGTGCCGAGACAGTAAAAAAGCGGACGTTGAGAGAGGGATTGTAACGCACTATTTTCCGGACGTCAATAAGCGCATGCCGCTCTTCTCCAAACCCGACAAGGGTGTCTCGTAAAAAAGCGCCCACCGCCGCCTGGGCTGCCCCTAACCCATAGCTTGCGGGGATGCTGTGACTGGCGTCAGCGACGATGCCGATGTGGCGCACGCCGGACGACCCTGCGAGGCCAGATGAGAGCAACTCGCTCTCGAGCCCCGGCGGGATGACGACGAGCACGGTCGTTTCTCCCCGGTCGAGCAGACGATACCCCTCGGCCAACGACAGAGGACGATGACAAAGAAGCAATTCGTCGCGATTATCGAGCGTGGTCGCGAGCCGACGGCTGGCCCCGGATCGATCTATGTCGTAGACCGCCATGCACAGCCCGGAGATGCGGGCTCCGGTAGATCTGGCCATGAAGAAGAGTTGCAATATCGGCAGCGTGACGATGAAAAGCGTCATCATCCAATCGCGCCGGAATTGGATGAACTCCTTCGACACCAGGGTAGCCACACGTAAAAGCACGATTCTCCTACGGAAGTTTTTTACTGAACAGGGCCAGGCTGAAAAGCACACACATGATTCCGCCCCCAAACAAGATCGACGCCGATTCCCACAAGCTGAAAACGTCCGATCCCTTGAGAAAAACGGCCCGCGAGATCGTGATGAAGTGGGTCGTCGGCAGGAGGAAGGCGAGCACTTGAGAGAATGTGTCCTCCGCGACAGGCAAGATGAGGCCCGTGACGAAGAAACTGGGGACGAAAAAGATCGTCAGGATCAAAAACATCGCCGTCTGCTGGTTGCGGACAAAATTGGCGATGACCAGGCCAATGCCCATGCTGACCAAGAGATAATCGGCAGCTAACAATAAGAAGCCGGGCAAACTTCCCCGGAAAGGGATGCGAAACCACACCGTCGCCACGAGCCAGGCCAACACGACGCTGAACATACCGCTCATCTCGTAGGCTATGAGCTTGCCCAACAAATACTCCACCCCTCGCACCGGCGTCACGATCAAGCTCTCGAAGGAGCCGGTCTCCTTTTCGCGGGTCAGGGCCAGGGCCAAGGCCAGGGCTGGCATCGACATGATGACGGCCATCATACCCGGCACCATGCTCACCAACGACTCCAGGCCCTCGTTATACCAGGCGCGGGCGCTGACTGTAACCCCAATCTGCGCGCGCCCTTGCCGGCGGCGCAGGTCGACCTCGAAATCCCCTATTCGGCTTTCGATGATGTTGGCCGCCTGCCGGGCAGCAATGGCGTCACTGCCATCGACGATAGACTGGATCTGGGCCACGTTTCCCTCGCGGACCGCACGGGCAAAGCCGTGGGGAATGACCAGCGCCAGATCGACGACGCCACGCGCGAACAGATCGTCCACGGCATCGACGTCGCGCCCATACGTGACGACGCTGACGTCATCGTCGGCCGTCAACGTAACGAGCAGATCGCGCGACAGAGAGGAGCGGTCCAAATCGACGACGGCGACGCTCACGTGCTCAACGTCGAAGGCAAAGACGTAAGAGAGGGTAAACAACAAAAAAGCCGGCGCTACCGTCACGAGGAAAAAGGT
Source organism: Chloroflexota bacterium (assembly GCA_011046405.1). Classification (GTDB taxonomy): domain Bacteria; phylum Chloroflexota; class Anaerolineae; order B4-G1; family B4-G1; genus DSAR01. The sequence goes on from DSAR01000358.1 coordinate 3,168, forward strand.
GCGTCCATCACGCACGATATGGCGCAACTCCTTGCGGGTAACAGTGAGCAACCGACGAAAGGACATCAAAAACCTATACGATAATCCAGATAAGTGCTAATCGCTGCCAGCGATCGTCGTCCGGCTATAAAACCCTGTTATCTCAATCGACGTTGCCATTCCTCCTTCAATTCCAAGGAACTCACGTCATCGCCGGCGTCGATGAAATCGATCAACAACCGGTTGAACTTATTCTGTTCTTCCAACATGGGGAAATGCTGTGAATCGTCCAAGAAAATCGCGCGAACGTTGCCCTCGCATCCCCGCAACCATATCCGTTCCAACGGCTTGATCAACGGATCGTTGCGTCCATAGACCAGAAGCGTAGGAATGGTCAAAGGGGGCAGCACCCGTCTCAAATCATCCTGCATCAAAGATTGAATGCTGGACACCACCGCGCGTGCGTCGGTGCGATGAACTTCTACCTCGGGATATTTGGCCCGCTTGGAGGCCAACTTGGACAAAGCGCCGTCATGGTCAGACAGACTGACGAGCGAGCGATTGATCGCCTCGCCCACCAATGGCACGTTAACTGCCATCACCTGATCGACAAAGTCCTGATGTTCAACGGCGAACTTCAACGCCACCGCCCCGCCCAGGGCATGGCCGACCAGCGTGGGATGGAACACACCGAGTTTATCCAGAAAATCCCCCAGCATTTTGACGTAGGCATCAAGCGTGTAATGATAGCCCGACTTATCGGAATCGCCAAACCCCCACAGATCCAGCGCGTACGTACGCTGGTTGACAGATAGCTCCTCCATCGTAGGCACCCAATAACGCCACGATCCCAGCCATCCGTGGATGAAGACCAATGGCTTACCGCGTCCGAACGCTTCGTAATGTATGAGGCCCTCATTGACGACAACAGCACTCATAGCAGTAACCTACTCACTCCTCCAAAGCTCCAGCTCCCCGCAAGATCTCCCTAACCCGCCTGGTCAAATCGTCCGGTGCAAAAGGTTTGACGATATAGTGATCCGCCCCCGACTCGATACCTTCTTGAATCTCGCCCTCCTGCCCCTTGGCCGAAAGGATGACGATCGGAATCTGGCAGGTATCCGGGTTGTCCTTCAACGTACGGCACGCCTCGTACCCGGTCATCTTGGGCATTCTAACGTCCAGCATAATCAAGTCAGGTTTCAATACCGGGGCTTGCTCTACCGCCTCAACGCCATTTTTCGTCAATGTGACGTCGAGTCCGGCAAAACGCAGGGTAAAACCTATCAACTCACGAATGTCACGTTCGTCTTCCGCCACGAGAACCTTCGGTTTATGATTGTCCGACATTCTTACCCCCCATCCCCGCCCATCTTCAACATATCACGCCGTCTGCTATCCATCAGTTAGCAGTCATCCTCAATTCAGCAGAGCACCGTCATCCAATGCCATCTCCACTTCTTGCACAAGCTCTTGCACAGAGAAGGGCTTGCTCATCAGACCATTGGCGCCCAGTGACAATACTTTACACCGTTTGGCATCATCAATAATCGTACTGCCAGTCATCACGATGACGGGTATCTCCTGGGTGATCGGATCTTTCTTCAGGCGTTGTAACACGACCTGCCCATCCAGGTCTGGCATCCTCAAATCGAGCATGATGAGTGCCGGTCGCACGTCCCGCGCCATTCTCAAAGCCTGTTGCCCTCGATTGACCGTTCGAACCGCGAACCCACTATCTTCCAAAATGTGATGAACAAGCGACAGTGTATCCTCGTTATCGTCCACCACCAGAATCGTTCCCCGTCTGGCTAACACCCGGCGCACCACCTGCAGCAACTTTTTGTCGCTGATCGGCTTGGTCACGTAATCGACCGCGCCCAGGCGCAGGCACTCATCCCGATCCGAAAACACCGAGATGATGATCACCGGTATTTCCCGTGTCGCGGGATCCGTCTTGAGGGCTTCCAGCACCGCGAAACCATCCGTATCCGGGAGCAAGACGTCCAGCGTGATCAAATCCGGCCGTTCGCGCCGGGCTATCTCGACCGCCTCGTCGCCCCGTTGAGCGATCAATATCTCGCGTCCCTCACCGGACAGGTGCAATCGGATCAATTGGGCCACGTCGTGATCGTCCTCGACGACCAACATCTTCAAGCCATCGCTGATCAAGGGGGCGGCGACTATCCCATCTTCTCGGGGAACGACGTCCTCGGCGATGGGCAACGAAAAGCTAAACGTGCTCCCTTCCCCTAACGTACTCTCAACCCAGATCTTCCCGCCTTGCATCTCCACCAGCGACTTGACGATAGAGAGCCCCAATCCTGCCCCCGAAGCATCTTGAACGAATGGGTCGTCAGCTCGGAAGAAACGATCGAAGATCTTGGTCTGATCGTCCTCTGAGATACCGATACCTGTATCGTGTACCTGAACCCACACTTCATCTCCATTCATCCTGGCGGAGACGACAACCTCGCCTCCTTCTGGGGTATATTGGCAGGCGTTGGCCACCAAATTTGTCAATACCTGCGCGATACGATCGGGATCGGCGAAGACCTGGGGCAACGCCTCCGGTATCTCGGCTCGCAACGCCAGGGATTTCCTCAAGGCCCGGGCCTCCATCTCGGCGATGACCTGTTCTGTCACGGCCTCGACGTAGATCATCTCCGGCGACAAGGCGATGCGTCCGCTCTCGATGCGCGAAATATCCAGCAGATCGTTGACCAACACCGTCAGACGGTTGACGTTCGAATCGATGATGGAGAGGAAATTGTGCTGAGAATCGGTCAACGCGCCCACCGCGCCCATCAGGAGCAATTCCACGTAGCCCTTGATCGACGTCATCGGCGTGCGCAACTCGTGGGAAACGGTGGAGACGAACTCCGTCTTCGCCCGCTCCGCCTCGACCTCGACGGTCACATCGCGAAAGACCGAGACCATCCCCAGAAACTCGTCCCCCATCAACGCTGGCGCCAGGTGCACGCTGACGATCCGATCGCCTATCTCGAGCCGGGCCGCCAGGTATTCCTCGGCCACGTAAGATCCGGGATCGTCCGCCCACTGGGCGACCTGTCTCATCCAATCCCGCGCCTGGGCACCATAAGGACCTAACATCTCATTGATCGCCCGGCCGGCCGCCTCACCCCGCGAAAGGCCCAGAATTCGCTCGGCGGCGGCGTTGAACAACACGATCTTCCCATCGGCGTTCGTCACGATGACGCCGTCGGCGACCCCTTCCAGAATAGCCTGGCTCTTGGCCGCCTCGACCCGCTGCGCCTTGAGTGCGCTGCCCAAGCGTTCAGCCTGCTCCCGGATCAGTTGGTACAATTCTGCGTTGTTGATGGCGTTAGAAACTTGAATGACGGTCGTCTCCACCAAAATGAGGTGATCTTCGTCGAAATGCCCAGTCTCGGGATGGAACAAGAGCATAGCGCCCAACACCTCAGGCCCCAACGCCAGGGGGACGAGCAATGCTGAACGGTATTCCAGGCCATCCGAGCGATCCTGCGACTCTACCCAACGGGCGTCCTCTCGAATGTCCGGCACGATGACCGACTCGCGATGTTCAATCACCCAACCGGCCAATCCCTCGCCCCGTTTGAAGCGAGTCGGTTGACCGCCAATGGGCAACTTGACGTCTGCACCCAAAGCGGCCCGGTACATCAGGCGGTCGGTGCCGGATTCCAACATCAGGATCGCTCCCCGTTCAGCTTCGACTGCTTCGGCGATCAGTTCCAAGGCCCGGTGGAGCACGCGCTCCAGGTCAAGGCTGACCGAAAGCTGGGACGTAATGTGGTATAGGGTCTCGACGCGATCCCGCTCCTCGGTCAATTCTCGCATCGCCTCGGCCAGCGCCTGCGTCCGTTCCTCGACGCGCCGTTCCAACTCCTGGGAGAAGCTGCGCACCTCCTCGAACAAACGGGCATTGGCCACGGCGACGGCGACCTGATCGGCCAGGGCGGAGAGGGTCGAGACTTCAGTGTCAGAAAACGCCGGGTCAACCCGACGACCCACACACAAGATCCCTACGGCCTGATCGCCGACCACGAGTGGCGCCAGAATAGCCGACTTCGTCTCATCCTCCTCGAATTTGGCGATATAGCGGGGATCGTGCTGCACGTCTTGCACGTTCAATGCTTCGCCGCCGACGGCGGCAGCCCCCACCAATCCCTCCCCCGGCGCAAAAGCGAGGGCGCTCATATTTTCGAGAGGAACGCCATAGGCCGCCTGAGGCACATACTGCCCGCTATCGACATCGAGGAGAAAGATATAGCTGTGATCGCCTCCCAATAGCTTGGGCACCATCTCGACCACGGTGTTCAAGATATCGCTCAGGGCCACGGTCTGAAGGTGCGCCGTAATCGAACGGCTGACTTCGTTGAACAGGGCCAACATCTCGGCCCGGTGCTCCAGCGCCTCGACCAGATGAACGTTCTCAATCGCCAGCGCGGCCTGGGCGGCGAAAATTTCCAAAACCTCGACGACGTCCTGATCGGGGGCTCGCCCATCCCGCGGTTGATCTACCGAAAGAAGCCCCTGAACGTCGCCGCCAGGTCCCACGAGCGGGACGAATAACATATCTTGAGGATGCCAACGACCCGGTTCACGCACAGGATTTTGGGCCAGCAAATCCTGGTCTTCGTAAACATCCAGGTGATTGCGCCAGTGCTCCTGCCTCTCGGCCGGGAAGTAGTAACTGCGACTCATGCGAAACTCATTGGTCATCAAATCGGCCACAACCGCCCATGGTTCCCGAAGCTTCTTCATCTTCTCGAATTGAAGGATAGGCAAACCGGCAGCCGCCACGCGACGCCGGACTGGCGGATCCTCCTCCAACACACTGATCAACACCTTGTTGAACCCGACGCTCTCTTGAATGGCGTAGGCGATCTCTTCCAGGATCTCCGCCAGCGGTCGATCGGAGCGCAAGGCCCGACTGACGCCTAACACAGCCGCCAACTGATCAGCGCGACGGCGCAGCAATTCGCCGCGATTCATCTGCTCTTGATAGCGTTGGGCATTGCCAATCGCCGTCGCTGCCTGGGCCGAAAGTCCCTCTGCAAACTCCAATACCCCCCTGTCGAAAGCAAAGCGCTCGACGCTCTCCAACGATATGAAGCCAACCGGCGCTTCCTTGTAAAAGATCGGTACGACGAGCACCGAACGGGTCTCCGGCGCCAGACCGAACCCGCCATCCTGTGGACTCGCGTCAGGAATGAGCACCGAGTCGTTACGCTCCCAGACCTCATCCAACGCTGGCGGAAATTCGTTCGCCTGGAGAGACGCCTGGAGGTTCACCCTCTCCTCGTCAGCATAACCCATGCAAACAGCTACTTCAAATGCATCCCGCTCTGTCTCTCGCAACACAATCGCAGCGTGATCGGCCCGACTCACGCGGCCGGCTTCTTCGAGCATTATCTGCAAGATGTGTTCCAAGTCAAGCGTAGCACTGATCTCACTGCTCACTCGATGCAACGCACTCAACGCCTCTACCCGTTGCCGCAATTCATCGTCGGTCTGGGTATACAAGCGCGCGTTATCGATCGCAACGGCTGCTTGATCGGCCAGAACAGACAACAGCTCAATCTCTATATCAGAAAAGTGATGTACCTGGTCGAACATCGCCGATAACATACCCACAGGACAATCGGCCCGCTTGAGCGGCAAGTCGGCAAAGGCGCCGAACTGCTCCTGGACTACGTCGGGCGCCGCGCCCGGATGGTCCTCGTCCAAGGAGTCCAAGGAAGACACGTCCGACACAATCCAGGGTTCTTCTGAGACGAAGGCGTACGCTCTCCCTTCCCGCTCCAACGTGAGCACACGAGATTGGGCGACGTACTTCTCGCTCAATCCTTGGGCCATCGCCAAGCGGAGCACCTGTTGCGCCTCGTCCAGCACAAAAATGGCCGCACGCTGGCAACCAATGAGTTCCAACACAGCCGAGGCAATGGCCTGCAACACCTGTTCCAGTTCCAGCGATTCGCTGATCATAGCCGACAATTTCGCCAGGGACCGCAGCTCAGCTGCCCGCTGTCGCGTCGCCTCGTAAAGCCGGGCGTTCTCTATCGCGCTGGCAAAGTAACCGGCGACGGTCTTCAACAAGCGAATCTCCTCAGGCCCAAAACCACCCTTGCGATCCCCCAAATAAAGCTCGCCGATGCTGCGATCCTTCAACCGCAGCGCCACGCCAGCGAAGTTCTCGGGCCCAACGCGTTCCAGGCCTGGCCGGTAGGCGGGGATGATATTCGGATCGTTTTCGAGGTCGTTGCAATAATAACTGCCGCCCCGGGCGAAAATTGATCGTTCAAATCCCTCGACGTTGGTAGGGACGCTAAACAACTCGACCGTCTCTCGATCTGCGCCGGCCGAGGCCAAATATCGGGCGCACAATGCCTCTCGCTCTGCATCGTAAAGCATGAGCATGCCTCGCTTCGCCCCCAGTAAACGAATCGTCTCATCCATCACGCCATCTAACAGATCGTCGAGATTGAGCGTCGAACCTGCCAGGGCTGCAACCCGGGCCAATCCAGCCTGTTGTTCGGCCCGGCGCTGCGTCTCTGCAAACAGATGTGCATTCTCAATCGCGATGACTGCCTGGTTGGCAATGGCCTGGAGCATTTCCAGATCCTGTTCGGACCAGGCATCTTCTTGATAACAGGCCAACTCCAGCGTGCCTACAAAACGCCCGTCGCTCTGCAACGGGAAACCAACGTAGGATTGCAAAGGATAGCGTTCGACGTCCAGCTTGGGTCGCACGTCTTCCCGGGCCTGAATATCGCGAACCAATAAGGAGCGTTTATGCCGAATAATCCAACCGGTATATCCCTCGTCCACGAAATAGACGCCATCCGTTCCCAGGTCTTGATGGTGATCGCCACCCCACCCACACGTCACGCAACACTGACGTTCATCGTCCCACAGGGTAATTTCGCCCACGTCGTAAGGCACTAACTGACGTGTACGGGATAGGATCGCGTCGAACGTCGATTTCAAGGCGCTCCGAATCCCCGCCTCATCCATAGTCCTGTCCTGACAACAGTTATCCATTGAGCAACCATCATCGTCCGCCCCATCCACTATCTTAGAAGATTCCACAGTCAACTGCCAATTCTGCGAATCCATGCCCCATCAACACCATGGTTAAAGATTCATTAGCCCATCGAAAGCGCTAGATTCCACGATTCACCGCCTCGCGCCGCGCGCCCGAAGCCGCCTCGGTGATCTCACGAATGTCGTAGAAGGGGCCATCCTCCGAGGTGATCACGCCGATCGCCAAAGACATCAATTCGACCCCCTCCTGGCGCGCTTTCCAGTCGTAGTGGGTGCCGACCTCGGCGTCGAAACGGTCCCTAAACGCCTGGACGATCTGCGGCACATCGTCCTTGGAGGAAGCAATCACGATGAAATCATCTCCGCTGATATGGCCAATGAAATCGCTGGGGGTGCCGGCCTCATCCACCGCCTGACCGAGGACCATCGCCGCAAAGCGTAGCACTTCCTCGCCAGCCACGAATCCATACTCGTCCTTGAAATCGCCAAAGCCCTGGATGCCCGCGTAAATGATCCCCCAATCCTCCCGGCGCATCAGTTGCCGCAATTGCTCCTCGATCAGGCCGCCGCTAGGCAAGCCGGTCGTCGCGTTAGTCAGGCTTTCATATTTAGCCCGCGACAGCGCGTTCTTGACCCGGAACTTGAGTTCCTCCAGGTCGAAAGGCTTGGTGATATAATCGTCGGCGCCCAGCTCGAGGCCGTGGATTTTATCGGAACGCTCATCCTTCTGGGTCAAGAAGATGATCGGGACATGGCTGGTACGGAGATTGCCTCGCAGATTGCGACACACGTCATACCCATCCATATCCGGCAGCATAATATCAAGGACGATGATGTGCGGCAATTGCTGGCGACACATCTCCAGGGCATCTTCGCCGCGTTGAGCGACCGCCACCTCATATCCCTGCGATTGAAAGTAGATGCGTAACATATTGGAGATGTCGGTATCGTCCTCGACGATCATCAATCTACCTTCGGACATAATTCCTCCTTCAAATTGAGCGAATCGCTGATAGCTCCGTCAGTCTAAAGCCATGCTTGTGGGCCAAACGAGCGATCTCATGCACCTTTTCGACCTGAATCTGTTTACCCAGCGAGTAACTCTCGTACCGCTCTTCCAACGCTAATACCATCGTTTCTGCCATACATGCATAAGCCTTGCCCGGGGGCAAGCCAAAGTCAAAACCAAAATCGACTTCACCCGGCACATCCATCACACCGCCGGCAATCACCATCACGTCCTTCCGCTCTCGCGACACCTGCGGCGATACGTCTGAGGGGATGGCTACGTCGTAAATGACGGCTCTCTCCTTCAGATGTCCGGGTTGAATGAGCGGTCCAATCGCATTCGTCGCGCTGACGACCAAATCCGCCTCTCGAATAGCCTCGATCTGCGTCGAAGCGTGAACCTGGCCCTTCCCGACGCTACTGACCTCGTGTGCAACCTGCGCTAGACGTCCCTCCCGCAACCCAATCAACACGATATGACCCACCGATGGCGCCAGACACAGCGCACACGCGCGACCGATGCTGCCCGTCGCGCCAAGCACAGCGACGGTCACTGAGTCCAGCGAGAGTCTCCTGGCTTGCGCGAGCACTTCCAGGGCCTCGATCACTGTCGCTACCGTCAGGCTGCGCCCCGTGGTGACGGGAACGTCAAGCTGCCGAGAAACGGTTACTCCGCCATCGCCGACCGAGGAGGTAAAAGCCAGCAACCCCAATAGGCGCGCACCCAATCGTTCGGCCAGCCGGCCCGTCTGGACGAGTTTAGCGTAAACGGTCCGTGGCGGAAGGGTCAACATACGCCGGGCAGTGAATGGACAGGCCAACAGAACGCCTTCCACTTCTTTCCCCGTCGCTGCCGAGCGCACACCTCGAATTCGAGAGAGATAGAGTGGTGGCCAAAATCGGGAACAAAAATGAATCAACGACACGGGCAACACGCGGGCCAAGAAGGGGTATTTCCGCGCTACGTCCTCCTTGGGCCTGAGTGGATGGATCACGCACGAAAAAGAAAGGGCTGGCGTCTCTCCGTCCATCAGCTAACGCTCATACATGCGCCTATGCAGCGCCGCGCCATGCGGTATCTTCAGATGATCGCTGTCCTCGTAGAAAAATGGTGCGGTCGATCACCCGGCGCTCCGGTGTGGCAAACAGGACCACGTCCGACTCGATAGCCCGGGCCGGATACACCACCATGCCAGAACCAATGTGGCAATGATGTCCCACGCAGCCACCGATCACCTGGAAACCGGTCTCCTGTGGCTTTCCCTCGAAAATCGCCCGGATAGGTTTTTTGGGAATCAGATTGAAATCGGTAAAGGTGCTGCCGGCGCCGATAAAGCTCTCTCTCCCTACGCTGCAAAACTGGAGACACGTATTCTGGGCCAACATGCTATCCTTCATCATCACGCTAGAGAAGACGGCTGCCCGGAAAGGCAGGAAACACCGGTCCGACACCACGCTCCACTGCACCTGCCCTCCCTGGGTGATACTCACGTTATCGCCAATGACCGAAACGTCGATCACCACCCCCGGCCCGATGTTGACGTTGTTTCCAATATAGGTCGGCCCCTTGATAATGGCTGTGGGATCGATACTGCAATTACGTCCAACCTTCACGACCTCCGACGACGTGTGAACGTTTCGCCTTTCCAACATCGCGCGCCATAATATCCGGAGTTGCTTCTCTACCTTCTCGCTCTCGATATCCAAGCGCGCGCCATTAGACATCACGCCGAAAATCACGTTGGCTGTGATTGTGTGCATCCAATGCTCGATAGAACAAAAGGCCTTGATTGGCACCTGGTACACCAGGTCCCCGGCCCGATCCGACATATGGGTTGGCACGTGGTAATACCCCATCTCGTGAGCGCCGGTATCGATCACTAAAGGCGCGACTTCGGGCTTGAACCCGTTTGGGAAATACCACATATCGGCGACGTATACGTCGCCTTCCTGCCTGATACCTCGCTGCAAATGGAGCGCGTGGGTCGTAATCGCCAGATCATCCAGAGAGAAAGCAACCCGGCAAGGGCGATTGAAATCGCGCGCTTTCTGGATGAACTCGTCGAGAAAGAATTGGTCGAAAAACAGATTGTCCCGGTAGATAATCGTCTCTTCGATATCATCATCCACCTCGGCCAGTGAATCAATTTCGCGCTCAATCACGTCATAACGGGCAAACAGATCCCGTTGATGAAGCCATAACGTCTTATTGAGCACCCGCAAATCACGCGCTGGCTCATTGAAGGGAAATATCTTGTGGCGATCTCGCAAAATTATTTTACGCATATATCTCTCGCCTAGACCTGGCCCTGACCATCACGTTCGACTGAGACTTCCGAAGTCTAGAAAATAGCTTTGGAGCGCAAGAAACCGAGCTTTTGCAAAGATTCAGCCGATGAAATGAATCGTTGTAGACTTCGGAAGTCTAATATGCCATTGTCGAATTAATCCAACGGACGCTTGCCGATCGATATCGTACACGTCGAATCGCCGGTGGCAATGCAGGAGACTTCTTCCACGTAAAAACTCTTGCCTCCGCTTACCCAATAAAGGCCCTCTTCCAAAATTCCCACTGCCAGATGACAACATGGAGAATCCGATTTGCGACCCCAACAGGTTCCACATCGTTCCATCATCCAATAAAAGTACTGCTCATCCTCCCGCAGACTGACCAGGTGATCGGTAAACTTGTTGAATGTCTGCGCGAGGACCTCGAATCCGACCTTCAATTTCATCCCCAGGGGCAAAACGCGAAAGGTCAAATCGGCAATCCCTAACATCGGGCCAAAATCCTTGACGCCAAATTTGAAGCAGGCATGACCGGCCCGCCTGGCCAATCCACGTCCGCCCCGAGGGCCATACATCTCGTCGAGCGCCTGTAACAATTGCCCCACATCGTCAAACGAAAATTCTTTGGAAAAATTATTCGGCGGATATGCCTCGATGTAATCTGGGAGGCGGGCCAGGTTTAGAATCGCATTCACCCCATTTCGGCCCATCACGTCTTCCATCGCCAGGAGAATGATGCGCCCCATTTTGTTGGGGAAGAAGTATTGCGGCGGGTCTTGATTGGAAAGCGATCCCTCGTTCCCTTCCCCCACACCAGGGTTCACCCGCTGGCTGACAGAAACGCTTGGGTTAGATATCCCCATCGCTGACCTTTTTCGACTTTTCGATCTGCTGGCTCAAAAAATCGCGCAAAACCTCGTAAAAGCGTTCCGGCTCATCCGCCATTGGGAAATGTCCAGATTTCTTGAATTTGTAAAGATGCACGTCTGATACACCTGCTGCCAAAACATCACCCTGATCGGGGTCGACGATACGGTCGATATCCCCATAAACGCCCATAACCGGTACGTCAATCTCGTGCAAACGTGGGCGCAGGTCCGTCTGATGTAAAGAAGCGATACTGTAATGAAAAGATTCCATCGTCGTGCGCGAGAGATCTCGTTCAAACATAGCATACCAGGTCTTCCAATCGCGGGCCAAGAAGGGTGAAAAGAGACGAACGCCCAAAGGCAACGCGCCAGGCACCTGGTAGGCCAAATTCGCCAACGAACGACGAGCCGCCAGACGAAGAATGAGGGCCAATCCATCACCAACGATGGGCGACCCCACCACGGTCACCCTTTCGACACGCTTTGGATGATCGAGAGCGACTTTCAAAGAAACGGTTCCTCCCATAGAGTGCCCAATGATGGGCGCGTGGATGATGCCCAACCGTTCCATAAACTGGTCGACCATCTCGACGTAATCCTGGACCGAGAAACTCCCCTCTTGCTTACCCGATTCGCCAAAGCCCCAGAAGTCGAGCGCATAGGCCTTGTAGTCTCGCCCCAGGGACTCCATCGTCCCCAGCCAATGATCCCAGGACTCCAACCAACCGTGCAGCATGATGATGGGACGGCCACGGCCCATCGTCTCATAGTGGACCAAGCCACGATCCGTAACTATGGAACTCATCGCAATACCATTCTTAAAGCCACTTTGCTTTTAGCCATCCACCACGAGTTCAATCAATCTCTCTTTGGTTGAAAAGCCGTGCACTACAACTATATCACAAACCGCTTCGAGGAGGATTGATAAAGCATTGCAATTTCGTTAAAATGAGGTTACAGCCCGGCGCGAACTCTCAACAACAACTGGCACGCTCAAACCGGACCCGATTGCGCTCGTAAAGAAAAAAGTAACCCAACGCTTATCGCACAGACGGTCGAACCCACCACCTCGCACGGTTCGACCGCCAGGAAACTCTACCCCTCATAGTGCATAGGCAGTATCATATAATCCTAACTTGATCGCATATAAAAACCAGACGCGCTCGCCTCAAAAGATCGAGAACCGGCGACAGGATTCTCAGCTACAAAACGCTCGTTCCACCCTCTCCATACTCATTGAAGCACGTTGATTGCCAGTTGGTGTTGTCAAACAGCTACAAAACGCTCGTTCAACCCTCTCCATACTCATCCATTAGATCAAGCACCGAGTATAGAAGTTCCAGCAAAACTTGCTGGACGCTCTCCCTATCCGTCGCCACGCAGGGCAAAACCTTGATCTCCGGAGGAATCCGCAGTGCGATACGCAGGTCTTCAGGAGACCACGCATCTTTCAAGTCCTGCTTATTGGCAGCGACGACGTAAGGCACAGGCGCATAAGCCCGAAAAGTATCCAGGATATTGCGCGCTTCGCGGAATGTCTCTGGTTTGACGCTGTCCAACAAAACGACGAAACCGAGCATGCCTTCGGCGAGAATTTCCCACATGAAATCAAAGCGCCGCTGACCTGGAGTACCAAAAAGGTAGAGCACCAAATCATCGGCCACACTGATACGCCCAAAATCCATCGCCACCGTCGTCTGGGCTTTCACGCGTTCCTCTTCTCGCGTTATCTTCCTCTCAGTCGCAACAACATCAATCTCGCTAATTGTCTGAATGAACTGAGTTTTGCCTGCCGAAAAAGGACCGGTTACAACTATCTTGACAGTCTGCATAGCTTTATCTCTCTTGAGTATGCCACTCTCTAACTATAAATAATGATGCCTAACCTGGATAAGGCAAAGCAAAAGGGAATCGTCGACCAGCAAACCCTTACTCGCTGTAAAAGAATCTGATTGGTTAGGCCCTAACCTGGATGATCTAGAGCCCAACAAACCATCCGGAATACGTCTAGCGCTTACCTCCGAAGAATCCCACGATTTTCTCCACCACACTCCGGTTGACAGATGGCGGTCGCATAGCAACAGGAGGTTTTCCAGATGC
>DSAR01000438.1 GCA_011046405.1 Chloroflexota bacterium
GAGGGCCCGGGCCGCCGAACAGGAGTTGAACGTCAACTTTGGTGGGCAGATAGCGCTCCTGGGATACGATCTGCCAAAGCAGCGCGTTCGATCGGGCGAACAGTTGCCGGTCACACTTTATTGGCAAGCGTTGTCCCCAATGGGTACCGATTATCAGACATTTCTCCATCTTGTGCGTCCTGGACACGTCTTGTGGGGCCAGGAGGATCACCTCAATCCGGCCGGTCTTCCGACGACCCGTTGGGCCCTGGACAAGTACGTGTGGGATTCGTATAGTCTTCACATTTTGCCGGGCATTCCTCCCGGGGAGTATATGCTCAACGTGGGGGTCTATTCGATGGGTGGGGGGTATCGCCTGGAACGATATGATGAACAGGGGCAATCCCTTGGCACCAGTGCGCCGATCGCCTCTATCGAGGTGCTGGTGCCTCGACGCCAGCCAGCGGTTCGCGACTTGGATCTGACGAGAGAGCTGCTTACCACTTACCCCGATGGGGGGGTGACGTTGTTGGGATATATACAGGAGAGCGAAGAGGTTGTTTTGCCTGGCACCTGGTCGTTGGTGTTGCTGTGGCGAGCCGAGCGGGATAGACCGGAAGCGCAGACGCGGGATGTCATCTTATGGGACGCCGGTGGCAGAGAAGTGTGGCGCGAGTCCGGTGTACCGGCGGCAGGCGTCTATCCGTTTGACGTGTGGCAGGCAGGCGAGCTCATTCGCGATCCAATTCGGTTGACAACGTCAGCGATCTTTTCAGATGGCGCTCTGCCAGATGGGCCTTACCAATTTGGGATCGAGTTGAAGGATAACGCAGGCGCCTCTCTGTGGCCTGAAGGGTTACGCGACGTTCCGCCTCTCATTCTCGGAGACGTGGAATTTATTCAACCGGATTCCGGATAAGGAGAAGCGAATGTTGCAAAAATGGCGGGGCTGGCAGATCGTGTTAGCTTTGGCGGGTATAGCAGTTCTGGTGCTGCTGATTGCCTGGCCGCTGCGCACCCTGTCTACCGATGATCCTTACATCACCTACCGCTACGCGCGCAACCTGGCTACAGGCCGTGGCCTGGTCTATAACGTCGGAGAGCGGGTGCTCAGCACGACTGCGCCTTTTTACGCAGTGATTCTGGCAACGGGAAATGCATGGTTGGGCATTGATATTCCTGCGTTCAGTAACGCGCTGGGTGCGCTGTCTTTCTGGGCGGCGGCCAGCGCGATTTTTCTGCTCGGCCAGTGCCATGGTCACCCGTGGGCTGGATTCGTCGCGGCGCTCGTATGTGCTTCGTCGCCATTGCTCTGGCTGACGTTGGGATTCGAAACTGGCGTCTACGTCGCACTGGTCTGCTGGGCCTTCTGGGCCTTCTCTGTCGAGCGCCGGCTTTTTTGCGCGCTTCTTCTGGCGTTGGCTACCCTCGTTCGCAATGATGCCATTGTCGCTGCGGTGCTGATTGGATTTGCCTGGTGGATCGAGCATCGACGCACACCCTGGCCCTGGCGTTACGTCGTGCGCTGCGCTGCACTCTATGCCGGCATGGTTGGCGCGTGGGCAACCTGGCTCACGCTGCAGTTTGGCTCCCCGATCCCGGTCACGTTGATGGCCAAATCAATCCAGGCGCGCTTCGGGCTGACCGGCTTCTACTCGAACACCACCTTCCTGGAAGGGCTGACGATTTTGTGGCGAGCCTGGATCGGACAGACGTGGATCTACTGGCTGGCGTTGCCGGCGCTCGTATTGGGGACGCTCGCTTTGCGCCGCGCGCGCTGGGCCTGGGGTTTAGCGGGATGGAGCACCCTGGCGATAGGCGCCTACGTCATCTTGGGGGTGGCGCCCTATCCCTGGTATTATGCGCCGTTGGCTCCACTGTTGGCGTTATTGTTGGGGATAGGGGTGGAATGCTTTCTTACCTGGAGTCGGGCCTGGGGTCGGGCCTGGGGTCGGGCCTGGGGTCGGGCCTTTTTCACAATCGCGATGGCCCTGCCCCTGCTCGTCGCCCAGTTCATCTCGGTCAGCCAGATGGCTGCAGCCATTCACGGCCCAGTCCCGCCGCCAGCCGAGATCGAAGCCAAGGTGCTGCCCGAGGCCAAGACGAGCATCTACCGGCGTGTGGGGGAGTGGCTCGCATCTAACACCCCGGCCGAAGCTACCGTCGGCGTGACGGAGGTCGGCGTGATGGGCTACTACGCCGAACGGCCGATGTTAGATTTCCTGGGCCTTCTTCAACCGGAAGTGGCGCAAGCCTTGGCGCGAGGCGATATCCTCTGGAGTGTGCCGGCCTACGCGCCCGACTACCTGGCGCTGACGGCGGTCAATCCACTCTATACTTACCCCATTCTGAAGGATCGCTGGTTTCAACAAACTTACCGGCCTGAGATGACTTTTAGGGACGCCCGCTTCTGGGGCAGCCCGATCACCGTCTACCGGCGTGTTGGGGATGCGCCGCCGCTAGAGTCCTATGAGGTCAACTTGCCGGTGATGGATGACGTGACGCTGGTTTCCTGGGCTGCCGATCGGGTGATCTTGGACCCCGGGACTTCTCTGCGCACGCGCTTGACGTGGCGCACCACGGATCCGGATATTTTGGACGGCGCACAGGTCTCCGTTTACCTGGTGGACGCCGCTTGGCACGAGATTGGACAACGCGCGTGGCTTTACGAGACGTCCGCCTGGTCCAAGGACGACGAGGTGGACGTTTACCACCCACTGCTCGTGGCGGAACACGTCCCGGCGGGGCGTTACGGGCTGCGCGTACGGATCGAGGACACTGGCGGGGCTGAGGTGTTCGAGGGAGAGGTAGGCTGGCTCAAGTCTCCACCGGCGGTTACTGTCCCGCCAGACGCCACGCCGTTAGATGTGGATGCAGGCTTTGCCCGGTTGGCGGGTTATACGCTGAGCCCGGAACCGCCGTTACAGCCCGGCCAGCCGCTGACATTGACACTCTACTGGGCCGTGCAAGCGCCTGCTGATCGCGATTGGAGCATCTTCGTGCATCTACTAGACGAGGCTGGAGAACGTATCGCCCAGGGAGATGGACAGCCCTTCAATGCGCGTTACCCCAGCACTGCGTGGGGCGCTGGCGAGATCATCCCTGACAAACATGCTCTTTCGTTGCCCAATCCGTTGCCCGATGGCCCCTACCAGATGCTGGTCGGCATGTATGACCTGGCTAACGGCGAGCGGTTGGCCCTGTTCGATGCTGATGGGCATCCATTGCCAGACCGAGCTGCGTCCTTGGAAATCTCTCAATAAATGAAAAAGAAGGAGGAAAGCGATGTTTGATATGACCAAAGTGGATCGGCTTAAGGCTGCCATTCAAGGCGAACGGGTGGATCGGGTGCCCGTTGCCCTATGGCGTCATTTCCCAGGAGACGATTATCGTCCAGAGGATTTGGCCCGGGCAACGGTGGATTTTCAACAACGATTCGACTTCGATTTCGTCAAGGTGACACCGGCGAGCGGCTTTTGCCTGAAGGACTGGGGCTCCAGGGATCGGTGGGTGGGGAACTTGGAAGGGACACGTGAATACACACATTATCCCATTCAATCGCCCGATGATTGGCGAGAGATCAAGCCCCTGGACCCCACGAAAGGAGAACTGAGCGCGCAGTTGCGCTGCCTTCGTCTCATCGCCGGGGCGTTAGGAAAAGATACGCCATTCATCCAGACCATTTTCAGTCCATTGGCTCAAGCCAAGAATCTGGTCGGGCGGGATAATTTACTGACCCACTTGCGCCTTTATCCCGAAGCAATGCACGAAGGCCTGCAGACGATTACGACAAGCATTGCTCGTTTTATTGAAGCTGCAATTGATACGGGCATTGCGGGCGTGTTCTACGCAGTACAACACGCACAATATGGCCTGCTTGCCGAAGACGAATACCGCACCTTCGGCGTGCCATATGATCAACAGGCGTTGGAACCTGCAGGATCGTTGTGGCTCAACGTGTTACACCTGCACGGAGCCGACGTCATGTTCGACCTGCTGGCCGATTATCCAGTGCAAGTCATCAACTGGCACGATCGAGAGACGCGACCGACACTATCGGAGGCCCAGCAGCGATTCGACGGCGCAGTGTGCGGCGGGATCCAACAGTGGGACGTGATGGTGCGCGGCGCCCCTGACGACGTACAGAAGCAAGCCATAGATGCGATGAAACAGACAGGCGGACGGCGCTTTATCCTGGGAACAGGATGCGTCACGCCCGTCATTGCGCCCATTTCAAACATCCGGGCTGCACGCGAGGCGGTCACCGAAGGATGAAAAAGGGGATATGGGTCGTGATGGTGCTAGATGGTGCTAGTTTGAGTGTTCCTTGAGCGTACGGGCCAAGATATCTTCCCTATCTGAGAGGTCTGGCTGTTTACGCTTGGCTCGACGGTCACTCTTGCGCTTGCGAGACTGGGCCTGCTCCAAAGCGATCTCCATTGAGGTCATCATAGGCTCTTTCTCGGCCTCAGCTTGAATACCCGCCATCACCTCGTCCTGGATACCCAGCATACTGAGATCGATTCGATGTCGGCGTCGATCCACTTTGAGAATCCGAACCTCTACGTCATCGCCCATACTTAGCAATTCTGACGGGTGACGGACGTAACCGGAAGACATCTCTCGCACGTGGAGCAAGCCGGGCCGTTCGGCGCCGATGTCGACGAAAGCCCCATACGACTCCAGTCGAGTCACGTTGCCGGTGTAGATCTGCCCGTCTTTCAATTCAGACCAGGTCACGTCGGGCGGCTTGACCATCGTCAGACCGATGCGGCCCTTATTCGGTTTGACGTCGGTGACCCACACAGTCACGTTATCGCCAGGCTCGACGACATCGGCCACGCGATTGACGCGTTTGGGCGAAAGCTGAGAGATGTGAACCATCCCGTCATACTCCAACCCCAGGTCAATCACGGCTCCGTACAGGTGGGTTTCTTTGACGACGCCCTTGAGCTGCATCTTAGGTTCTACGTCTTGAATGGATTGTGGTTGTACTTGTTCTTCTGTCACGTGTAACTCCTATTCTTGATTAAGATTGTTTGCGGAGGCATTATATCGTAGGATGGAGAGGTGTCAAGTTGTTTAGGCTCTCTGGGGTTTCGTATGGTGTGTAGGACTGTGCTAGGGCCTGTCTGGCGCAACATTTAACTTCCGACTATAAATATTATGTAAAGTAGAAACCTGGGAATGGGCCTACTTTACATAACTAATAAAAGGGAAAACGAAGGCCTCTTAAAATTTTTACGCAAATCGTGCCAAACAGTGAATTTTTTTGAGTAAAATGTTAAATTCTCTGTGCTCTCTGTGTCTCTGTGGTGAAATCTAGGCTTCTTTCAGTGCAGCCATTACTTGCTCCCGTTCTGCTTTGTGTTAGAATATGCAGGTTATTTGGATGCTGGTATTTTATTTTTACTACGTGCGTGGGAGCAAATTGGTGGATTGCGATTATGACAAAAAGAAACGTTTTATTGACGTTGATGCTCATATTTATTTGCGGATGTTTGTCCTATGGCGCCGGGTTTAGCGTCTATCTGCTACAAGAAAGAGCCCAGATCAATCACGCTTTCGATGTCTTCTGGGAAGCCTGGGACAGGGTCGAGGATTATTTCTATGGCGATCTTCCCACCCGGCAAGAGCGCACATACGGCGCGATTCGCGGGGCTTTGGCACTCCTTGGAGATCCTTACACGACTTTCGTCGAACCACAACCCCGTGAACTAGAACGGGATCGGATGCGTGGCTATTTTGGCGGCATAGGGGTCGCCATTCAAAAAGATGACGATGGCCAGGTGCTTTTATCCCCCTATCCGGATTCCCCCGCTGAACGGGCCGGTGTTTTGGAAGGCGATGTGCTTTTGGCTGTCGACGACCACATGGTCACAGACACCACGTCGCTCGACACGGTAAAAGCCTGGATACGTGGAGAGGTCGGGACAATGCTAAGGATAACCATATCTCGCCCCCCCACCCCACCATTTGATCTCTCGATTGAACGGGAGGAGATACAAACCCCCTCGGTTGTCTGGCGACCTCTCGAGCAAGATCCATCCATTGCCTATATCCAGATCGCCCGGTTTACCGAAAGGACGGGAGACGAGGTGATCGCTGCTTTGGAAGAATTATTGCGGGAAAATCATTGCAAAGCAGTTTTATTAGACCTGCGAGACAATTCAGGAGGACTCATCCCAACAGCAGTCACGACGGTCAGCCAGTTCCTGGGCGAGGGAGACGTAATGATCGAATCCTCTCGAAAGGGACCGGAGCGGGTCGTATTGGTCGAGAGCGGCGGGCAGGCCATCACCCTTCCATTGGCGGTGCTGGTAAACGGCGGAACGGCCAGCGCTGCGGAGATCGTGGCTGGTGCGTTGCAAGCTCACCAACGCGCGCCGCTCATTGGCGAAACGACGTTTGGCAAAGGATCTGTCCAACTGATTTATGATCTATCCGACGGCTCTTCGCTGCATATTACGTCAGCTATCTGGTTGACGCCCGATCGTCGTCCCCTCGAAGGACAGGGATTGACTCCCGATATTTTGGTCTCTCGACGTAACGGCGCTCAGAATGAAACTGAGGATGCCCAGATGGAGCGGGCTATTACCTATCTACAGACTGAGATGCCATAAGCTCAAGGAGTTTTGATGAAAAAGCCGGTTAAAGCATTTAGGTTCTTTCTTTTAAGTCTATTGTTGCTGGCCATCGTGGGCATTATTTTTATGTCCGGTTTTGGCTCAGCGTATTTGTTAGCAGGAAGCGGCGCCCTACCCATGGGGACGTCAGGGCCTCGGCAGGTCGTATATCCAACGGCCACACCGCTGCCTGATTCGTCTCAAGCGAGCCAAGTGGGAGAGACACCCGAACCGACCCTTCCCTCAACAACCCCCACCCTGATACCCACACCTGTCTACAAAAACGAGGATCAGGAAACGTTTCAACTCTTCTGGGAGGTTTGGGATCTGGTGCAGCGTAATTTTTACGGCGATCTGCCAGATATACAGGCCATCACGTATGCCGCCATTCACGGTATGTTGGACTCCTTGGGAGATCAATACACGGCCTTCATCGAACCGCAGGCTGCTGCCATCATCTCAGAAGACGCCACCGGTGAATTTGAGGGGATTGGTGCATTCGTGGGGATGAATGACGATAACATCCTGGAGATTTCCGGTGTTTTCGAAGGCGGCCCAGCCGACGAAGCTGGCGTCAAGGCTGGCGACCTCGTTCTCGAGGTGGATGGCGTATCTATCGTGGGTATGTCTCTTTACGAGGCCATCGGCTTGATTCGCGGTCCGGCCGGTTCTGACGTTACGTTATCTATCGCGCGGAAAAGCGTCAATGAGCCATTTGAGATTGTGGTAACCCGTGACCGGCTCGAAATCCCCATCACGACGGTCGAAATTCGAGAGGATGGAATTGGCTATCTTCGCCTGCACGAGTTTAGCGCCACTGCCAGGAAACTAACCGAACAAGGCCTGGCGGAACTTCTGGAAGAAAATCCCAAAGGGATCATTCTCGATCTACGTGGCAATCCGGGTGGGTGGTTGGATCAATCGATCGAGGTCGCCGACCTATTTCTGGATGATGGGGTCGTGGTTATTGAGCGATGGAGCGACGGGCAGGAAAAAGAATTGCCGCCATCGGGCGCCCAACCAGGCGATCTGGGGGAGGACATCCCGTTGGTCGTACTCGTAAACGGCAGTACAGCCAGCGCTGCGGAGATCGTGGCTGGTGCATTGCAAGATCGAGAGCGGGCTATTCTTATCGGAGAGACCACCTTTGGCAAGGGATCTGTGCAACGCCCCTTTACGCTTAGTGATGGATCTGAACTGCGGGTCACCATTGCCCGTTGGTTCACACCTAACGACCGGGCTATCCAGGGTCAAGGTCTGGAACCGGATATTGAAGTCCCATGGCCCGAAGACGTGGCAGAAGGTGAGGATCCTCAACTGGAACAGGCCGTTGAGTACTTGCTTTCGGGTGATTGAACGATGTCGGGGATAAAAGTGGTTGCCACAAATCGAAAAGCTCGACGAGATTACCACCTGGAGGATGCCAAAGAGGCCGGCCTGGTTCTCTTGGGTACAGAGATCAAATCAGTCCGCGCCGGACGGGTAAACTTAAGCGATGGCTACGTCCAACCCCGCGACGGGGAATTGTGGCTGATCAACGTGCATATCGCCACTTATGACCCGGCTGGCCGGTTCGGGCACGATCCCCTTCGCTCGCGCAAATTATTGCTCCATCGATGGGAGATCGATCGACTGACGTCCCGCGTGAATGAACGCGGCTATACGATCATCCCGGTCCAGATGTACTTGAGAAATGGTCTGGCAAAAGTCGAAATCGCTCTGGCCCGGGGCAAGCGCAAGTATGATAAGCGGCAGGATATCGCCGAGAGAACGGCACGCCGGGATATGGAACGAGCATTGAAGGAAAGAGACCGAAAGCGAAGCGAACGGTGAGCACCGTTGATCTGACCAAACAGGCAAGGCACCCTCCCCCACTGCTTGAGGACCTAGAGCTTTATTCAATCAAACAGGTCAATGCGCTTTCGTCTGAGCAGAGGCGGCAGATATTTTATCACCTGGTCCCTTTAGATGTTCTCCTGCGCCTGGGCATCGACTCCGAGACGTTGCAGGATGAACAAGGCAGACCATTGGTCGCCTATCGCCCAAGCGATGCCTCGGGAGAGCTCTTCTTACGTCATCGTTGGGACGCTGAGGACCCGGTGCTATACCTCCACTTGGCCGATACGATCAATAACCAGATCGAGGTATTGCTTTTTACGGTCAACGATCCCGATTCAGAACGATTTGACGTTGATCAGTTGCCCGATGGGACGCCGATTCATTTTGGGACCCAGACTCGGAACGTAGCGGAGGAAATCAGGGCGATGGAGGCGGGATTGGCGCCGGGTCAGGTGCGGCGCGGGTTACGGTTGACGCGCGATCTCATCCCTATCTTGGAACAATTCGTCACCGGCCTTCACCATAACGCTTTCTATATTCAACCCCTGGCTTATCACAACGCTATTCTTTTCGAACGCTTGGGTTTTGCCTACGTCATCGGCCTGGGCCGTATGGAATGGATCCACAGCGCTTTCGCTCCTGGCGGGCTACTGTACCAGAGATTGAATGGCTCGACGCGCTTTCGACGCCCCGAAATGGCTCACAGCGTCCGGGAGCGCAGCTGGGCCATCCATGACGGTATCTTGGAAGAGCCATTTACCGGTGTCAAAATGTATAAGCGTGTTGGGATTCACGCTGGCGTCATCACGTTTCCTAATGCGCCCTGGTAAGCCCAGCCCCCGACAGAGCACGAAACCCACACACCAATTATTTCGCATAGTCTAAATTACGATTTAAAGGCTAAGAAAGCCATTTATTTTTACTTTTACCATAATCACTACACGAAATGCGTCATGCCCTTTGTTTCTTCCCCATTGCGCTCAAATGGCCAACGTCACGTGTAACGCTGACAAAACCTCGTCGATAGGGTTGATGATGGTGACGACGTCGGAGCCCGCGAATAGCAATCCCACGACCCGCTTCTCCATATCCAGCACCGCAGAACCGGAATCGCCAGGGCGACTCAGGGCCCCACTCAAAGCCCCACTCAAGGCCCCACTCAGGACCCCGGCGACTATCTGTCCCTCGAACAAGGCTGATGTACCATTGTAGTCGATTCGCAACGTAGCGTCGATCTGGGTGATGACGCCCTGGGTATGGCCGGTCGTCCGACCAGTTTTCTGAACCGGGACACCCAACCCCGCCTCCCCCACGCCGGTCGGCGCCCCGATGTATAATATCTCGTTGCTCACCACGTCTGGCGACGCCGGGCGAGCCAGAGCGGCATCTACCAGATTCCGCCCAGGGGTCTGTTTTGTCGCCCGGAGTTGATGCTTCGATCCAAGCGCTCTCGCAACAACGTTCAGCATCTTGGCCGAGTACTCGGCGAATGGGCACTCTGCCGGCTCGGTTCCAAAGTCGATGGGCACGTAATCGGCCAACGTGGCGATTTGATCGTCGGCTAACCCGCCGTCGGATGGTCCGGGCTGGAGAATGGCATCTCCCGGTCTGCCCTGATTCACGTCGGCCAGGACGTGGTTGTTCGACAACATGAAGAACTCATCCGCCCGCCGCACCAGGCAACCGAACGTACCCGCCGTGCTGCTGTAATATCCCACCGAAACTCCTGGAAAGACCACCGGTCGCCACCGGTCGCGTGGCCCCAGATCATCAAATGCGCGCAAAACCCCGGTCTCCAACACGTCGGTCTGGACACCATCGAGTCTCGATGGAACCATATCTGCGGCCGATAGTGCCGAAGAAGGTTCCTTGCGTCGAACTGAAACGACGAGGCCCAATGCCCCCGTATTGACGCCCTGGCTAAACTTGTAACCGATCCCCACCCCTATGACGTTGCGCTTATCCAGCAAGCGATCCACGTAATCACTTTTGATTTGCATGGCCTGAACAATCAGTTGTGCGTCCACTTTTCCCCTCCCATCTCTCAACGATTGACTATTATAGGGCCTGTATCTCTCCCACTGCCTGCACGTCCACGGGCACACCGCCCAACGTATTCGGAATCACATCTTCTGGGGATAATTCAGACCGGGGAATCTTATGTGTCACGGAAACCACGATGGCAGGCTCGCTGGTGAAGACGCCGCCACGCTGACGAAGGCCAATCGCTACACTGACCACGTTGGCCTTACTCATCAGGGCTGCCTCATGCACGGCTTTGACCATCCTCAATTTTTCCAGATTTCGATCCATCGTCCCTCCTTACATCTCTAAATCACGAATGACACGAATGGACAAATGGCACGAATTTTGGTCTCGAATTGGGAAAAAACATTCGTGAAATTCGATCATTCGTGTCATTCATTCGTGTCATTCGTGATAGAAAATCAGTCGTAGGTTATGGCTTATCCAGGTCAGGCGTCGCTGTACCCTCGGGCAAAAATTGAAAAACCAGGGCTTTTTGCACACGAGCTGCTGCCTCCAATTCGGAATCACCCGCTTCCCTTGCCAATCTAGCCGCTTCGTCCAGATCGGCAAGGGCTGCCAAATATCTGTTCTCTTCCAAGGCGATATTGGCCCGGATGTAATAGCTCCGTCCCGAATGAGGATGCTCACTGATGGCTGCTTCGACGTCAGCGTTGGCTGCGGCTAAATCGCCTGCTGCCATGTAACTCACCGCTCGCTGCAAGAGGAAATCAAGGGGCTCGTCGTAGAGAGCGCGAGCGACGTCAAATGCTTTCTCAGCCTCAGCTTTCTGATCCAACTTGGCGTGCAGCACGCCCTGCCAGACCCAAAACGTCGCTTCGTTCGGCACGTACGCACTGGCTTTCTCGAACTCGAGCAACCCACCCTGCCAATCTCCCCCCTTAGCCAATCGCTCGCCCACATCGCTATGCTGCCATGCATGGCGAAGATCGGGAGGAGGCGCCAGATAGCGCTCGTATAAAAACCAGGTGGCAGCGCACAAAAAAACGAGCGCCAGTCCACCGAGCAACAACCGTCGAATTCGTTCTCTTCGCTGCAGGGCCACCGATTCATCCAGGAACCACCACCAGCGCAACCGGTCCGACTGCACCACCGCCCGCTCTTCCTGAAGTGTCCGGCCCACCTGGCGCACAAACTGGGCCTGCCGCTGGCGCAACCGATCCTGCACCGACTCGAACCTTGCCTTCTCAGCTCGCACGTCTGCCCCGGCAGACTCAAGTTCGCCGATGGCTTCGTCGACTTGATCGAGTAGATGGAGCAGTCTCAACGCCCCATCTTCCACCCCCTGCAGGCTGGAGAGTAGACCTTCAGCCTGCTCCAACGGCTGGCGAACGCGATCTAGCGGAGTCTGGGCTGCGGCTGAGGGGGAGATAAAGAGTTTGCCCATTTCGAGCGCCTTACTCCTCCGGTCCTAATTCCTCGATCAATCGGTCAAGTCCAGATTTGATCCGGCGCCGAGCCCAGTCCTCATCTCCCTCTGATAAAGAGAAAGTCGCCAACAACTCATTGATGACCGGTTCTCGATCCGATTTTGACGTTTGATCAGACGCATGCATCGAGCGCACCCGACGGCGAGCCAAGCCCAAATAGTCACTGAGTGGATAGGTGCTGGATTGATCAGCCAATGGGCCACGCCCAGGCACGATGATCGTATCGGAAAATCGTGATCTGCGTAAGGTCGTCAGCGTCTTCATCCACGCCCTGGTGTCGGGGGTCGTATCCATATAGGGCGGCTCTCCCACCACCAGGGTATCGCCGACGAAGAGGACGTTCCGATCAGGCAAATGAATCCATGCGCTCCCCGGAGCCGCCCCGTCGATCTGCTCCACGTCGAGATCCTGCCCGGGTTTATGCAACGTCAGGCCCTCGGTAAACAAAATCTCAGGCAATATCCCCCGTACGCCTATCAACTCCTCCGCATCCTCCGGGTAACGGCGTACCCATCCATCGACGACGCCGCGCCAAAAACCGTCGGTATAACCGACTGCATGATCGTAAGCCGGTCGAGATGCCAGTATGGGCGTCTGTCCCATATCGGCGAGAATTCGGGCTCCCAACAATCGGTCAGGATGACCGTCAGTGAGCATCAAGTAGAGGATAGGCCCTTTCGCCGTTTCCTGTATCTGTCGCTTCCACCTGCGCGCATCTTTGGGCAGTGGCGGCGCATCAATCGCCACAACGCCATTGGGTAAATCGATAAATCCAACGTTGAGACCACGAAACTCAGTTGAAACGTAAATGTTGGGTGCAATTTCTTTCATATCTACTTTTCCTCTCACCTATCCCTGACGAAGCCGCTGCGCTTCCGAGCCGGAATCAATAAGTCGTATGCAAAATGCTTGCACAAAAAAACGGGAATTCCACTGAATAGGCACTAAAAAGACAGAAACCCATTCAACACCTCTCGAATACGATTTAGGTCAGTCTCCCGGACGCTCCCCTGGGCCAGATGTGGCCGACCGCCGCCTCTACCGTCCAGATGGGCGCATGCTTCCTGGAGCAGTGCGTTCATATCGAGTTCCCCGGCGTTGGCATCCCTCGCGAACACGAGATGGGTCCGCTCGCCGCCTCCAGCCAAGAGCGTGACGATGGGCTGGGGTTGGGCCTGGGGTTGGGCCTGGGGTTGGGTCAACGCCAGAGCCAATGTACGCAATTCGTCCGGCGACCGTTGTTCCCAGACTTTACACACGACCCGGTATGGCCCCCGTTCCACGGCCGAGGCCGCCAATTCATCCGCCTCCACTGCCAACAGTCGCTCGCGAGCCTGGCGCAGATCACGCCGTTGCCGCTTGTTCTCTATCTGCAACCTTTCCACCGCCTCGTCCAGCTCCCAATATCCAACGGTGAGGGTATGCCCCAGCTGCGTGACGACGTCGTGCTTTGTCGCATAATCACGCCACGCTCGTCCACCACAGAGAAACTCGATTCGTGTCCCTTCGCCTCGAGATTCCAAACCGATCACCTTGATCAGACCGATCTCGCCGGTATGCGCGACGTGGGTTCCCCCACAAGGGCTCAGATCAAAGGGCTTCTTCCCAGAAAGAGCACCGATGGACACCAAACGCACCGGCCCCTCCACGGTCGGCAGCCGTCTCAAAGCGCTTTCTTGAACGTTTTCGGGGGAGACGATGGAAACTGTTACAGGCCGGTTTTCCCACACGACTTGGTTCGCCAGGGCCTCGACCGGTGCAACAGCGTCCGAAGTCAACGCTTCGACTGTCACGTCAATCGTGACCGAAGTGCTGCCCAGATGAAAGCCCACGGTTCCAGCATTCAGAACCTGTTCGAAGGCGGCTGACAGAATGTGTTGCCCTGTGTGTTGCTGCATGTGATCGAAACGACGATCCCAATCGACCTGCCCTTCGACCTCGGCCCCCTCCCCAAAAGGCGGCGCGTTGGCCAACAGGTGAACAATCGCGTCATCAGTCTCGCGAGAGAAAACGTCGACTACGGGAACGCCACTCAACGATCCACTGTCGGCTGGCTGTCCACCTCCCAAAGGATAAAAGGCGGTGCGATCCAGCACGACGGCCGGTTGATCTTCCCAGGTCGAACAGTCTACGATCCGCGCGCAAAAACGGGCGCAATAAGCATCGTCATCATATAAA
The DNA here is from genome assembly GCA_011046405.1 of Chloroflexota bacterium. Lineage (GTDB taxonomy): Bacteria > Chloroflexota > Anaerolineae > B4-G1 > B4-G1 > DSAR01. Next base: position 14,099 of record DSAR01000438.1, read on the forward strand.
CGTTCAGTCATTCAATCTCCATTTCCCGTTCCCAAGGGAAGCGTAAAATAGAACGTAGAGCCACTGCCCACCTCACTGTCCAACCAGATACGTCCCCGATGGGCCTCCACGGCCAGCTTACAAAACGCCAGGCCCAACCCGGTCCCCTTGATACCTTTGAAATTTCCAAGACGGGCGAAACGCTCGAAAATGCGATGGCGAAACTCTGGCGAAATTCCAGGGCCCGTATCTTGAACGGAGAAGCAAAGATCATCATTCAGCAACTCTACTGTGACACGAATCTCGCCTTCCCTGGGAACAAACTTGACCGCATTATCCAATAGATTGGTCAACACGCGCAAAATCATATCCCCATCGGCCAAAACGCCCGGCAAATTGGGGGCGATTTGCATTTCCAACGTCTGATCCTTGTTCAACGCCAGCGGGTGAACCTGTTCGACCGCTTCGCGAAGCAATTGGTCTGGCTGGACGAGCACTTTTTGCAATTCTGTCTCTCCTGACTCCAGACGAGCAAGGTCGAGCAAGGAATCGATCAGGCGGTACAGCTTGCGGCCGCTACGCATCGCAATAGCCAACAATTTCATCACCGGCAACGTCTCGTCTTCCTCGCTAATCGCCGTTTGCACCAACTGGATGCTGCTCATGATACTACCCAAAGGGTTGCGCAGATCGTGGATGATCATATGGGTCAAATCCTCACGCATCTGCTCCAGGGCGACCCGTTCAGAAATATCGTGTCCCACCCACTGGATCGCCTCTCGCCCGCCGTAATCTATCTTGGCCATATAGGTCTCCAACGTACGCCGGTCGAGCAAAGCGCTCGCTCCCAGGGCGATCTTCGGCATGGCTAACGTCATCTTCATCCGATGATGCTGTCCACGCTGCACCTTGTCTATCACTTCGTCAAAAGTCTGCCGATCTACATCGAACACGGCGCAAAAATCGGCGTCGATCAACGCCTCACGGTTCTGGCCCAGGATTTCACAGACCCGTTGATTGGCATTCACGATCCTGCCATCTAAATTCAACACGACGATAGGATCAGCGCTCTTCTCGAAGAGGCTCTCGTAGCGCTGCTCCGCCTGGCGAACCCGCTGGTAAAGCTCGGCGTTACGAATGGCTGCGGCAGCCAGATCGGCCACGGCCGGCAAAAGGCGCAGCGCCTCGTCGTCGAAGCTCCCAGAACGCGGATTGAGTGCTTCGATGACGCCGATGCTATGATCGCCATCCTGGATTGGCACAGCGAGCATCGTCTGGGTATAGAAATCGGTCGACTCGTCAATGCCAGCATAGAAGCGTTCGTCCTCGTGGGCAACCGTCACCAGTTCCGGTTGTCCCGTCTGCACAACACTTCCGGCAACCCCCTGGTCGGGCGCCAGACGCAATCCAATCACCGCTTCGGCCGCCTTTCCTACAGCGACGCGAAAGACCAAATCTCCCGTCTCATCATCCAGCAAAGCGACCGAGGCTGCTTCCACCTGGAAATACGCCCGCACCTGGGTCATCAGAGAACGCAAAACGCTTTCCAGATCGAGCGTCGCCGTGAGCACCTGGCTCGTCTCGTGCAGAAAGGTCAGTTCTCGCAAGCGCTTATGGACATCGACGGTGTTGTCAACGTCGTCAATACCCAACACACCATCTGGACTATGAGCGTGCGCGCTTGATGTCCCCCCCATCGGCTTCGTCGTCTTCATCGGCTTCATCGGCGAAATACCACCTCCTCCAGACCCTGGAGCTGATAGGGATCCCACCCCAATTCGTCGCTGAGCAAAGAGGCCAACGTCGATTTTCCCACACCGATATTGCCTGCAATAGCCACGAAATGTTTCACGTCGCCGCCGATCCCTCGTCAATCCCCTGAGCCAAAAATTCTTTATCCACCTGGGGCAAGATCACCGTGAACGTACTGCCAGCCCCAGGGTCACTCTCTACGACGACGGTACCATTGTGGGCCTCGACGATTTCCCAGACCAGGGCCAATCCCACCCCCATACCTCCAAATCGCCGGCTGGCGCTGCCATCGACCTGGTAAAATCTTTCGAAGATACGATCGAGATGTTCAACCGGTATACCGATCCCCTGATCCGATATAGAGACCCGAACGTGCCCCGTGCCTTCCCAGGCCTGGATTTTCACCACGCCGCCATCGGGACTGAACTTGATCGCATTTTCTATGAGATGACCAAAGACCAATACCAACCGTTCCCAATCACCCTGAACCGGTGTCAAGTGATCGGGCATCTGATCGTCAAACGCAACACCGCTATCTTCAGCATAACGCCGAAACTCCTCGATCCTTTGCCGGATGATCTCGATCACCGAGACGATCTCCACGTTGAGCGATATAC
>DSAR01000437.1 GCA_011046405.1 Chloroflexota bacterium
AGCCACAGCGGGCACGGTCAGGAGACCGGCCCGAGCGAGTTTGCCCCGGTTTATTGAGATGATACGGTGTAAGGATGTTAGTTCATACCTATCACCAGGATTGTCCCGATCGCTAACCGGCTGGCCTGGCTGGTCTGCGCGCCAACCCAGGTGAGGCTCAGGAAACAGAGGAGATAGCGGACAGTGTGAGCAACCGGAAAAGTGTGCTTGCCCACACTGTCCATAGCTTTTATCCTGGCGAATGAATTCGCGAGCTGCCGCGCGTCAGTGACGCCGCGCGTCAGTGACGCGGTGCAAAACCCGCCTTCGCGAATTAACTTCCAGTCGCCGAAGGGTGACTGTACAGCGCGTGTTTTTTACGCGCTGTTGCACACGGTTTCAACTGCCGGAATTGAAGTTGAAATTTTCAATAAGCGTATTGCAACTAATTCTCGTCACTCGGGATGGTCAACTCCTGGCCGACATGGATCAGATTTGGATCCTTGATCTTGTCCTTGTTGGCCTCGAAGATCTCGGGCCAGCGACTGGCATCACCCAACATGTCCCGGGCAATTTTACTCAGGCTGTCGCCAGACTTGACAACGTAGACGCGCTTCTTGGCTTCTTCAGCCTTTTTCTGCTCTTCTCGCGCCTTCTTGGAGCGTTCTATCGCCTCCGCTCGTTTCATCTGGGCCAGTTCAGCCTTAGCCCTGGCAGCTTCCTTTTCCGCCTCCTTTGCCTTTTCCTCGGCCTCAGAGGCCTTCTTTTCGGCGGCTTCTGCTTCGCGTTCCCTTGCTTGCTTCTGTCGTTCGATGCGGGCCGCCTCGGCACGGGCAACTTTGGCCTCTCTCTCCGCCTCTTCAGCGGCCTGTTTCTCATCGCGACCGGTTACTGCGTTGATGGCCCTGTCCAACAAGCCCTTCTTTTCCTTATCCTCTTTCTTATCCTTCGCCATTGACCTTTTTCTCCTTATACTATTATTAGATGCAGATTTGACAGATCAACTACACGATTTTGAAGCACTCATTAACTGCGACCCGCTATCGCCTGGAGAATACTCTGGGCGACAAGGCTCCCGGCAGCAGATCGTGGCGTGCGAGCTTGGAGCGGGTCCACCTGTCCGCCCACCAATACGCTCATTAGGGCCTGACCGGCGGCTGCGACGTTATCGGCTCCAGATCGCTTGGCCTGCACATACGCTATCCCAGCGGGCAGCAAGGCATCCACCACGTCGCCTATATCCACCTGATCACCCTTCTGTTGGGTCTCTTGGGATTGCTGTCCGCCGCTCAACAGAGCACCTAACAGATTACCCACACCCGGGCGATTATCCACAGGTACGGCTTGCTGTTGTCGTCCAGTAGCGAGTTCCAGTACCTGCCCTAAGACTGAGGCGCCGACCGGGGTCTGCGGGGCTTGTTCCGGCTTTGGAAGTCCCTCGTCTGGAATCGTAGCCAGCAAAGTCTGGACCATCGTGACAATATCATCATCATCGAACGCGGAATGATCCTTCAACTGTCCGGCCGCTTGCTTCAGGCCCTCGGCATAGTACTGGCTCGTGCCACCTCGACCCTCTCTGTTGAGTCTCTGGCCAGCATGGTGCAACGCCTCTGCTGGAGGCTCGGACTGTCTGCTCTGTAGGGTGTCGACGATCATACGAAAATTTTCCACCATGTTATCGCCGTGATTGCCATTGTACCCATCCAGGCCGTTGATCTCGCTACGATGGGTCGTTATCGACTGCAGCGCAGCACCGAACAGGTTTGCAAGATCTGATGTAGATCTTTTACTCATTGTCTCCTCCTAACCTGATAGAAGCCAGAAGCAATAAAGGGCGCCGATGGCAGAAGCGAAGCGGCTCTTGCTCGCTGTGCAAGAATCTCATCGGTTAGGCCCTACGCATGGTCCGGGACTTCGTTGGGAAAATGAGGCCCCTTTTAGGCAATCCCTGATCATCGCTTGCTCCAGATGGACCACACAGTCCGGCTGCTGGGCGTGGATTGTGGCCCGCGCTGAAGACGAAATGAGGGGGCCAAGGACGGCCTGGGCATCGCGCCATATCGACAAAAACTTGTCGATGTTGACCCGGTAAGGGCCTAATACGATACAGCGCGCTCCATGGTCTTAGCTTGCTCAATCCAATCAGCGACCATAGAAAGCGCTGGCGGACGGCGAACCAAGCGCTTGGCCTCGTTCACCTCCAACAGCTTTTCGTGCAGGTTCTCCGCGTTGCGCTGGGCCAACTCGGGCACTGTGTCCACTCCGGATCTTTCCAGTAGATCGCTGTATTCCTCGCCAAGACCCTTGATGCGCATCAAATCAGCCCGATTGACCCAGTTCAGGATGTACTCGCTGCCGATGCCGGTCTTCTCCTGCAGTTCTTGACGTCCCTTAACGGTCGCTCCGGCCTGCAGCAGTGATTCTATACTGCGAATCCCCGCTGCCCGCAACTTCTCTGCAAACGTAGGGCCAATACCCTCAATCACCTCTAGCTTGGTCATTGTTTATCTCCTTTTTTGCCTCGCTTTTCAGCCGACTGAACATCACATGGGAATCTACTTCTTGCCTAGAATGCTGCCTAGCCCTCCAGCTAAATCCCCCAAGCCCCCCACAGCATTAGCACTTAACGCGTTATCGATCTGCCCTGCGATAGGAGCTGGTAGCTTTTCCTTGAGGAAGCCTATGACAACATCTACGGCCTGTCTGGACATCTCTTCAGAAAGACCTGTCTTCTTGGAAACTAACTTGACCAATTCATCCATTCTTTCTCCCCTTTCTTTCTATCATACACGATTTTGGATAGGGCGTGTCAGCGGATCAGGCTTTTTACACTTTGTATAAAATGTCAAATACCCCTACATATAGTGGTTTTTGCCCTGAAAAATAGGCATAAAAGCGCTATAGATTTTGTCCAAAGTCCAATACTACGGTTTTCTACGTCTTGTTCGACCGGTGCTATGCGTCGGACAAGTTGATCAAGTTCATTCGACGTCAAGGTTGGCACGTCATTTGCGCCCTCAAGCGCAATCGCAAGTTGAATGGTAAGCGAGTTGAGCAATGGGATCAGCAGTTGAGGCAGCGGTATACCCGTGTTCGGGTTCCCGCTGCAGACGGGGCGCCATCCGCACTTATCTGGTGCGCTCGGTGCAAGGGCGTCTGAATGAGGTTCCCTTCGATGTCTGCGTACTCATCTCCAGACGGCACCATCGGGACAAGCGCCCAAAGTGCTTCCTGTGCACAAACCTGACATTGACTGCACAGAGAATACTGAACTGGTATGGCGCCCGCTGGCCCTTGGAAGTCGACGTTCACTTTGCTAGAGTTCAGTCTATCATGATTATACACGATCTTGATTGCCGGGTAAAGTAGAGATTCTACCTCAGAGAAACGAGGGGGAGAAGGTTCCTATCTCAGTGGACGAGTGGAAAGGGCAGAAAAACTCACAGGTGAAAAGGCGTATCGTTTTCACGAGCGCCAGGTAAGTGGGCATAGAGGCGGCTGCAACCGCCAGCCGCCTTCAGTCTATGCTGTTGTCACGAACGTTTCCTACTTCGCTCGTCAGGGAGACCAGCCTCCTTTGGGGTATCTTTCCCTTAAATCTTCATTACTGTGCTCGGTTCAGTAGCTTCTGCGCCAGGTCATACAGCCCTTGAGCAGCTGCGCCATGCACATCGGCCACCTCCAGGGCAGCCAGAGCCTCGTCGTGATGGGCCTTTTCCAATTCCTCGGCATAAGCTCGGCTGCCGCACGCCTGGAGTAACTCGGTCGCCCGATCGACGTCGGCCGGCGTCAGCGTTGCTTGGGCCAACAGATGCCGCAACTGCTCATCACGAGCCAGGCCGTGCAGAATGGGTAATGACTTCTTACGCCGGACGATGTCGGAACCGACAGGTTTACCCGTCACCTCAGAATTTCCCCAGATGCCCAAAATGTCGTCCCGTATCTGGAAGGCGAGCCCCAGGTGCCGGCCAAAGGCGCGCAAGCTCTCTCGCCGTTTGATAGACGCTTCGGCAATGAGCGCGCCCATCTCACAGGAGCAAGCCACCAGCGCCGCCGTTTTCCGCTCGATCATCGCCAAGTATTCGTCGACCATCACGCCCTCTCGGCTCTCGAAACCAATGTCCAGATATTGCCCCCCGGTGATCAAGACACAGGTCTGGTTGAATAGTCTCGAGGCCGATATCACTGTCGTCGAGGGTACACCCCGGTCGATGAGCCTCGATAAGGCCAGCTGAGACAACGCGAACAACGTATCACCGGCGTTGATGCCCTGGGGACGTCCCCACAATCGCCAGACGGTCGAACGTCCACGCCTTGTTTCGTCATTATCCTGGATGTCATCGTGGATGAGCGTGAAATTGTGCATCAACTCCAACGCCGACGCGGCTGGCAGCGCCTGTTCCCAGTCCATCTGGCAGGCTTCACACGAAAGGAGACATAGAACAGGACGTATTCGCTTGCCGGTCCAGGTCGAGGTAGGTTGAAAGGATTGATCGACCCATCCAAGATGGTAGCGCAGCATGCCGTATAAGCCCGCGTGGCGTTCGTCATCAGTCTGAAGCACAAGACGCATCTCCGCTTCGAGGGGTGGAAGATAGCGGTCAAAGTACATTTGAATGCTCATTCTTTTTTTACCTTATTCTCATCGATCACCCTTTGACTTATGACCGTTGGTCGCCGCAATCACTTTGCAAGCCAACGAGACGTCGACCTTCGTATCGACACAGCCATCTTGCACGAGCGCTACCATGGCTACAGCCGGTTTACGCGTCTCCCACGTCATCTGCTCAATCGTCTCCAGACCCTCTTCTAGCTCTTTGTCGCAAGCGATAGCTACCACGCCCACCGGTTGCCGTTCGGCAAGAAAGCGCACTGCCAATCGCCCGCCCGGTGCAACACATATTCCGCCATAGCCTTTCTCGAGAGCGACAGCTCGAAGCTGATAGATCGCACATTCGGTGTGAGAACAATCAGAACAATCCAATCCTTGCTTGGTCATCTTGCCCGGACAGTCCTGACTGGGTCGCAGGCAATGAGGAAGCAATAAAACCCGTTGGGCAAAAGGCACCTCGCCCAAATTATTATAAGATTTCTTTTCGGTCACAAGCTAATTTCCTCCTGTAATTCGCTACCGTACACTTTTTATTTTGCCACGAATTACACGAATTAGCACGAATTACACGAATTGTCACTAATCCGGATTTTTCGTGTTAATTCGTGCAAACCTGTCCTGAGCGTAGTCGAAGGATTCGTGGCTAATCTCTCACCGCGACCATGCGAAATCTCAAACCCCCGCCCATCCGCTGCAAACGGACGGTAGGCTGAGCAGTTACGTCAAGATAAGCACCAACTGCTAATTAGAATGGCGCTGGTCTCTCTTGGCAGCATCAGTTATGCCTGAGCGACGAGAGATGTATGCCGGAGTGACTGAAGATCGACAAGTCCGGCGGAAAACATAGCCACACGCATCTGTGATACCAGCACAGCGATGAGATCGTTCACGGCCTCGGTCGAGATGATCGCCGCATGTAGAAACGGTCCCGCAATTCCACAAATCGTAGCGCCAAGGGCTATCGCTTTAGCCATTTGAATGCCGTCGCGGATCCCACCACTGGCGATGATGGGCAGCGTGGGTATACATCGACGAAGCATTTGCAGACTCTCCACCGTCGGTATCCCCCAGTCGGCAAAAGCCGCAGCCACCCGCCGCTGGTGATCGGTGCGCGCGCGGTGCATCTCCACTTGGCTCCACGAGCTGCCTCCAGCGCCTGCTATATCGAGAACGGCGACACCTGCATCGAGCAACTGGCGTGCGACGTCGTCCGACACACCCCACCCAACTTCCTTGACCACCACCGGTGTTTCCAGTGCTCTGCATACCGCTTCAATTTTGGACAGCAATCCGGCAAAGCGTGTATTCCCCTCCGGCTGTAGCGCCTCTTGCAAAGGGTTGAGGTGCAAAATCAAAGCATCCGCCTCGATCATCTCGACTGCCCGACGGCATTCGTCAGGGCCGTAACCGTAGTTCAGTTGGACCGCTCCCAGGTTCGCCATCAACAAAATATCCGGTGCGACGTGACGCACCTGGTATGTATCGACCAGCGAGGGGTCCTCAATGGCTGCCCGTTGTGAACCGACGCCCAGGCCAATGCCAGCCGCTTGCGCAGCTTTGGCCAAGCGCAAGTTCAAGATGCGAGCTTCCGACGTCCCACCTGTCATAGACGAGATCAAAAGAGGGGCCGCTAATCGTTTCCCTAAAAAAGCAAGGGATGTATCGACGTCCTCCAGATTGAATCCCGGCAGCGCACAATGCGTGAAACGATACTGGTCAAATCCAGGGTCGATATTTTTTCCGTCGATGTCCTCGTTTAGATTGATACGAATGTGATCAGATTTTCGTTGCTGGTGCATAGACTCCCCTAACCCGGACAAAGCCGGAACCAATAAAGGACGCCGATGGCACATTCTTGCTCGCTGTGCAAGAATCTCATCGGTTAGGCCCTATTATTCGAATTCATCCGTAACTCTCGGGCCTGATCTGTGTTTTTACATAACAGATGGTGACATCATCCTAACCTGGCAGAAGCCGCTGCGCTTCCAAGCCAGATCCAAAAAGGAGCCATTGGCCGTAAATTCTTGCTCGCCGTGCAAGGATTCGATTGTTAGGCCCCAATAAATTGGAGAGGAGGATGCAGGTGGCTCGCTGCCCGCAAAATCCCACCATTTCCTACTTATCGAGAGGATATAGTGAATCATACCGGTAGTGGCGGGAGTTGTCAACTATACAGTTTGACAAACTCGGCTTAACAGATAGAATACCATCGTCACGGTCTAACATGCTAGATCTAGTTCAATAATAAGGAATCGTTGAGCGCCAAATTCGTGCTCAATTCACAAGAATAGACTTTATAGACATTTACGGTCCAGACTTCGGAAGTCTCAAATGCCTATAATGTCTAATTTCATCGGTTAGGCTAAAGCTATTTAAGAAAGGGAGGCAAAAAGAATGGCAGACGTTTTTGAGACAATCCAAGAGATCATCGTAGACCTGTTAGGTGTGGATCCCGAACAAGTCACCCGAGAGGCGCGTTTTCGAGAAGACCTGGAAGCAGATTCTCTTGATCTCGTAGAACTCATCATGGAGTTCGAGGAGCAATTCGACGCGAAAATTTCCGACGAAGACGCTCAAAGTATTCGCACTGTTGGCGAGGCAGAGGCCTACATCAAGGAACGTATGGGCGCCGAGTCCTAGGCGCAACGGTTTTATCGCTAGACAACATCAAAGGCCACCGCGAATCGGTGGCCTTTGTAATTAAAAGGTAACTGCTCAGGCCAGCCCCTTGCTGCGATGGAGAGTGGGGGCCCCCGCCCATCCGCTGCAAACGGACGCTAGGCTGAGCAGTTACATTAAAAGCACACACAGTTCAAGGAGATCTTAAAATGGAATGTAACGTAGAAGGAAATCTGGAACACTGCACCTGCACCTACGACCCGTGCTCCCGGAAGGGGAAATGTTGTGAATGTATCCGCTACCACTGGCGAATGAAACAACTGCCAGGCTGCCTCTTCTCACCAGAAGAGGAACGGACCTACGATCGTTCCCTGGCAAACTTCATTCGCATCTATAGCCAACGCTCGTAATCATACGAAGCAGGGAAGACAACGTTTCTCGAGCATTGTCAACGAATCTCCTTCAGGAGAAGACTTCTCCTGCGACGTACGATTGTTCCCTCAACCGTATCATCTCAATAAACCGGGGCAAACTCGCTCGGGCCGGTCTCCTGACCGTGCCCGCTGTGGCTCGGTCGGGAGACCGGCCACAGCTCCCCAACTTATTGAGAAGATACCCTCAACCCCTATCCAGGGCAGAGCCGGAACCAATAAGGAGCGCCTCGGATGCAAAATTCTTGCACAAAAAACAAAAATTTCACTGGATAGGCACTATCCAAGGGACGTGAACGTGCTCACTATAAGCGCATCCATCAGCATAGCAATCATTATGGTGCTTTGCCTACATATCGGTATGGCAACGTTCATTCCAGGAGCCGCCCGCGCCGAACGCTCGAAGCCAGACAGCGAGTCGCCGTTGCTTCCCGATCCCCACTTGGGCTACGGTATCAACGTCCGGCGAGAAGAAAACATCGAATCTCTTTTCGCCCCTTTGCAGTTGGAGTGGGTCAAGCTCTGGGAGGAATACGAAGGCGAAGCGCCAGCCGAACGATTGCCCTACCAGGTGCTGTTCGCTCTTGACCTGCGAGATGGCTTGCCGCCAGATATGGACGCCTGGGCGATCTATGTCGAAGAGATCGCCCGGGCCGGCCGGGGGCGGGTCGAAGCTTACGAAATTGGTAACGAACCCAACGTCGAGCGATTCTGGGGCGGCAAACCGCCCAATCCGGCCGAATATACCCAGGTCCTCCAGGTTGCCTACGAACGCATCAAAGCGCTAGACCCAGCAGCCATCGTCGTCAGCGCGGGATTGGCGCCGGTCGGGCGAATACAGGGCGATTGCAACGGGTGGAAAGGCAACAACTGTGGCGCGATGGACGAGCAAGAATACACACACCAGATGCTGCTCCTGGGTGCTGGCGACTATATGGACGCCTTTGGTTACCACCCCTATGGATTCGCCTACGAACCGGAGACGGATCCCCACGCCGTATCTAACAATTTCGCTTTCCGAGGCGTCGAGATCATCCGCGACATCCTCGTACAACACGACCTGGCCCACAAGCCCATCTGGGCGACCGAATTCAACTGGCTGCGCGACTGGCGCGAAGACGGCGTGACGATGCCGGAACGCTGCCGCCAAACGTATGAAGATCATTTCGCTTGGATGGCGGTCACGGAGATCGAGCAGGCCAATTACCTGACCCGGGCCTATCGCTACGCCGACGAAAATTGGCCGTGGATGGACGCGATGTTCGTTTGGAACCTGGATTGGCACGATTACCATCCATGGGATTGCGAGGCGGCCCATCACTTCTCCATCCGCAAACCGGACGGCACGACGATGGGCACGCCGGCCCTGGTCTACGACGCGGTGGCGTCGATGGACAAACGGGTGGGCTATTTCGGCCCCCAACTGGCGCTCGATCCCAGCGCCCTGACTCTGGAAGCGAACGTTTACGAACCTGGGCTGATCACGACGACGTTGATCCCCTGGAATGCCCGTTACCGGCTCTTGACTTGGACCGCCAGCGCCGCAACCAGCGCCGCCATCACGCCGACGCTGGCGATCACTAGCGGCCGGCAGGGAAACCCCCTGACGATCACCGTGAACAGCACCGGTTACGGCGTGGGCGTTTATACCGGCGTCATCACCGTGACAGCCGTCGCCACTGACGTGCTCGATTCGCCCCAGACGGTGCCAATCACGTTGAACGTCCGAGGCGCCCAACTCGAGGTCATTCCGCCCAGCATCGACATCTACGCTGCCTTGAACGAAGCCGGGGTATATACAGCCATCGTCGTGCCGAGCAACACCGGTTACGGTGTCTTCACCTGGACGGCGAGCGTCGCCTCCGGCTTCCATATGACAGGCACGCTAGGCACGCTAGGCGCACAGGTGGCGCCGACGTTAGTCGTCACTACCGGTCTTCAGGGCCAGCCATTGCCCGTGGCTATAGACACGACAGGCTACAGCACCGGCACGTTCGCCGGGGCGATCACCGTGACGAGCACCGCTGCCGATGTGCTGAACGCCCCCCAGCGCGTGCCCGTCTTCTTGCACATCGCGCCAAAACGGTATCGAATCTTCCTTCCCATCACTCTGCGCGCCCAGCCTTGAGCCCCATACTGGCGGGCCAGAACCCGGCGCGCGTTTTTCTTTTCCCAAGACTTATACTATAATGATTGGTAACTGCTCAGGCCAGCCCCTTGCTGCGATGGAGAGTGGGGCCCCCGCCCACCCGCTGCAAACCGACGGTAGGTTGAGCAGTTACAATGATCGATGTGAAACTTTATCCACATATTTGCGTACTATGCATGAGAATCGTTTATAAATGATTAGGAGGTTGTGATGGTCGATACTTACGGCAAGGTAGAGGATAGCCGTACCGGCTTCGAGAAATTGCTTGACGTGATTCCAATGTGGGGCGGCTATCAAGAGCGCCAGAACCGGCGCAAGGCGGATCAGGTTCTGCGCCAGACGCTTGCAGAAAAGTTAGCGACTCGACGTCGTCAACTGGATGTCGCGCAGAAAGAGTTGATCAACAATGGCAGGTTAGACTTGGTAGATGACCTGGGCAGCGCGGTGACACAGTTGCAGACGTTCATCGATCGCGTCCGCACCGCCAGTTACGGTTATTCCGGTTTGTTCGATGCTGTACGAATCAACGAAGAAGAACTGGAGCAGATTTATAATTTTGACGTAGCGCTCTTCGATTACGTCGACCGGCTGGAAACGGCGACCAATCACCTGCGAGAGGTCATCTCGGTTGGAGAAGGCGCACCAGAGGCGATTCGCATTATCCAGGACATCTGCCGCGAGACGAACGACACATTCGACCAACGCGAGCACGTCATCCTGGGCAGCCAGTAGCCGAGCTGCTGGAAATTGGAGGTGAGATAGCATGGCTAGAAGAATATTAGATGTCGTAGAGTTCGTCGATGAAGGCGCTAACGAGATGGTCAACCGGATCCCCGAGCGAGGGTCCGGCGACTTCCGTATCGGTTCCCAGGTGATTGTCCGGGATAGCCAGGCCGCGGTCTTCTTCCGCGACGGTCGTTCGTTGGACGTGTTCGGGCCAGGCGCCCACACCATCACGACCGCCAATATCCCCCTGTTGGTCAACGCCGTCGGCAAGGTGTTCTCCGGCGAGACCCCTTTCAAAGCAGAGGTTTATTTCGTCAGCCTGCGAGAGTTCACCGACCTCAAGTGGGGTACGCCGACGCCGATCACCATCAAGGACCCCGAATTGGGCATGGCGCGGGTGCAGGCGCGGGGTTCCTATTCCGTCCAGATTTCTAATCCTCAATTATTCGTCAACAAGATCGTCGGCACCCAGGGGATCTATCGGACGAGCAACATCCAGAACTTTTTCCGCTCGATGATCTTGACCAAGCTGACCGATCTGATCGGCGAGATGGGCAAGTCGGTCATCGAAATAGCCGGCCTGGCTGAAGAGCTGACAATGGGCGCCCGGGCCAAGGCGGCCGAGGAGTTCGAAGCCCGGGGTATCACGCTACTATCGATATACGTCGAGTACATTGGCCCCACCGAGGAAACGGCCAAGGCTATCGAGGAACGTGCCTCGATGGGTGCGCTGGGTGACATGAACGCCTACATGCAGTTCCAGGCTGCACGGGCGATGCGCGATGCAGCGCAACAATCCGGCGAAGGCGGCATGGCCGGCGCCGGTATGGGCCTGGGCGCTGGTATGGGGATGGGCGCATCTATGGCCCAGATGATGATGCAGAGTATGCAACAACAGCCCCAATCACAACCCCAACAGCCCGCCTCCTCTACCCCCGCCACGCCTACGACTGTGGAGGAGATCCAGAGTACGCTAGATAGCCTGGATATGCGACTAGCGGCGGGAGAAATCAGCGAGGACCTTTATAACAAACTACATAGCAAGTGGGAGACTCGCCTGGAAGAGTTGAAGGGATAGCGGTTACGATACAAAAAAAGCCCCGGCGCACGCGCCGGGGCTTTTTTTGATCAGCAAAGCAATAGACCAGTCGCCAACTCGCCAACTACTGTCCCGCCGCCTCAAAAGCCTCGTAGAGTGCCTGATAGACGTCCTCCGGCAGCGATTTGCACTCACCCGGCCCGCGTAACCAATGCTTCAACTTCTTGGCGTGTGTAGTGGGCACGGGAACCTCGTCGGCTAACAGTGCGACCTCGGGATTGACGAACACGATCACGCCCCGAACAGGCACGTCGACGTCTGGCAAGCGTTGAGCCAACCATTGCTCCAATTTATCCACCTGCTTGCGAGCGTCGCTTTCGGGGGCGCCGATGGCCTCCTGCCCCGCAAATTGGCGGAAGAATTTTCCCTTCTGTTCGTGCACCCATCGCTCTTCCTCCGCCAGGTAAGCGACGCGCCCGCCCTGGGACTTAACGACGAAGATAGAACAGCCACTCGGTTCGAGCAGGACGTGGCTGGTCGGCAAGACGTAGTGAAGAAGCAGGTGGCGATGATCCAGCCCTTTCAGCGCCTTATCTAACGCTTTGTGGTGCGCCAGGGGGCCCACGTAACGGTCGGCAAAGAACCCGCCCACCAGTGAGAAGGCAAAGCCTAACGCCATGGAAAGCATCATGGGGATGATCCAGGTTGGCCTGACAAAGGAAATCATCAAACCGACGAATAGAATGCCTAACCCTCCCATGACCCCATATTGACCGATGGCGCTGAATATACGGATGTGACGCTTATCAACGATGATTTTCATCTCATGACTCCTTGAAACGCCCCAGAACCAGGCAGGCGTTCTGTCCGCCCAGGCCAAAAGAGTTCGAAAGGGTGACGTTCACGTCGACTTTCCGCGCTCCGCCAGGCACGTAATCCAGATCGCACTCGGGATCCGGCGTCTCCAGATTGATCGTCGGGTGGACGATGTCCTGCTCGATCGACAGCACACAGACAGCGGCCTCGATCGCGCCGGCGCCGCCCATCGGGTGTCCGATCATCGACTTGGTGGAGTTGATGGGGACGTTGTGGGCATGCTCGCCAAATACTCGCTTTATGGCCTTCGTTTCGATCGGATCGCTGATCGGGGTGCTGCTTCCGTGGGCGTTGATGTAATCCACAGCCTCGGGAGGGATTCCCGCATCCTCAAGGGCCCAGGTCATGGCCCGGGTGGCGCCCATCCCATCGGGATCCGGCTGTGCCACGTGGAAAGCGTCGGAGGAAGAGGCATGACCCAGGATCTCGGCTCGAATCCTCGCTCCCCGGGCCCGGGCGTGTTCCAAGGACTCTATGATGAAGACCGCGCATCCCTCGCTATACACAAAACCATCTCGGTCTACGTCGAAGGGACGGCTCGCCTTGTCCGGCTCGTCATTGCGCGTGGAGAGCGCCCGCATAGCACAGAAACCGGCGATAGGGGCAAAGTGAATCAGCGCTTCCACCCCGCCGCAGATCACCACGTCAGCTACCCCACGCCGGATAAACTCGGCCGCCTCGCCAAGGGATTGGGTCCCGGTGGCACAGGCTGACACCACTGTACTGATCGGCCCCCTGGCCCCAGACCAGTTGCTCACGTGGTGGGATGGCATATTGACCAACAGGCCTGGCACGAGAAAGGGGTTGATGCGCGCGTAACCCTTTTCGCGATACGTATCCACCGCCTCGATGGCTTGTTCGAAGCCTCCCACCCCACAGCCGATCAACACCCCGGTCCGCTCTTCGTTTTCCAAAGGCAAACCCAATCCCGCATCGGCCAACGCCCTTTGCGCCGTCGCGACCGCGACCTGGGAACAGCGGGACATCCGCCGGGCTTCCTTGAAGTCGATGTACGCCCGCGGATCGAATCCCTTGATTTCTCCGGCGATGTGCACCGGCAGGTCTGAGGTATCAAACTGGGTGATCTGGCCGATGCCCGATTGCCCCGCCAATAGCCCTCGCCAGGTCTCTTCCATGGTCAGTCCCAAGGGCGTTATCGCGTCCAAACCGGTGACGACGACGCGTCTCTGTTCGTAAGTCTTTTTCATCTCTACTCCTTTGATATATCAGCGAGCCCATCCCGTATCGTATTCACCACATCGCCCTGGACAGCGTTCCGGGCCTGTCCGATGGCGCTCTTTATCCCCAGGGCATTGGTGCGCCCGTGTGCGATGATCACGACGCCGTCGACGCCGAGCAGCGGCCCACCGCCAACCTCAAACGGATCGATGCGTCGCGCCACACGGCCAAAGGCGGGTTTTGCCAGTAAGCCGCCTATAGCCGTCACCGGACTGGCCTTGATCTCGTCGAGAATGAGACCTGAAAGCATCTTGGCCGTGGCCTCCATCGTTTTGATGAACACGTTGCCGCTGAATCCATCGGCGATTAGCACGTCGGCCTGCCCGGCGACGATCTCCTTGGGCTCCATATTGCCGATGAAGTTCAAGGGTGCGGTATCGAGCAGCTTATAGGTCTCTTTCAATAGGCTATTTCCCTTGCTGGGCTCCTCTCCATTGGAGAGCAGGGCCACGCGGGGATTAGCACATCCCAGCACCGCCCGCGCATAGACGTCGCCCATCATCGCAAATTGGAGCAGAAACTCCGGCCGGCATTCGACGTTGGCGCCGATATCGAGAGCGATGAAGCGACCGGCAGGCAGCGGGATGACGATGGCCAGCGCCGGCCGCTTGATGCCCTGGATGCGTCGCAGCGTGTGCAGCGTCGCCACTGTCAAGACCCCGCCTGTGTTCCCGGCGCTCACGAAGGCGTCAGCTTCGCCGTTCTTGACCAGGTTCATTCCCACGTGCATCGAAGAGTTTTTCTTCTCGCGTGCGGCCCATGCTGGATCGTCGTCCATCTCGATGACGTCGGCAGCGTGGACGACGTTCAGGTTGAGCCCCTCCAAATCAAAGCGTGAGAGTTCTTCCCGTATGAGCGGTTCTCGTCCAACGAGGATGATCTCGTCGCGCCATTCTCGCGCTGCCTGCACGGCGCCAGCCACGTCTGGCGTGGGGTAATTGTCAGATCCCATCGCGTCCAGAACAATTTTCATCACTCACGTCTCCTGGGGTTCCGCTTCATAACCCGGTATGAGCCATCCATTACTCGCCGATGATTTTTACCAGTACACGCTTCCGGCGGCGTCCATCGAACTCGCCATAGAAAATCTGTTCCCAGGGCCCAAAGTCCAACCGGCCATCGGTGATCGCCACCAAGACCTCGCGACCCATCACCTGGCGTTTCAGGTGGGCGTCACCGTTGTCCTCGCCGGTCCGATTGTGTCGATAACGGCTGATCGGTTCGTGTGGAGCCAGTTCCTCCAACCAATCGTCGTAATCTTGATGGAGGCCCGGTTCGTCGTCGTTGATGAAGACCGACGCTGTGATGTGCATGGCATTGACCAGGACCAATCCCTCTCGAATGCCGCTCTCGCGCACGCACGCCGCTACCTCGGGCGTGATGTTGATGAACGCTCGCCGCGTGGGGACGTCGAAATACAGTTCCTTTCGATAACTCTCCATACAATTCCCTCCCTCTAACCTCCTAAGACAAATTAGCCAGTTTCCCGAGCTTCTGTTTTACCCCTCGCCAGGTAACCTTGGAGATCCCCAATTTCTGACGCAATTCAACGGCTTTCATACCGGCTTTGTAATCGCGCAACGCGCAGGTCCAACGCAGCATTTCGAACGAAATGCCGTTGGGTAATTCAGCCTGTTCAGCTACCCCATCTAACACGTACTCCAGGTTACGCGGGGTACAGGGAAATAGTTTCTCCTTGGGCTGATATTGCTCGCGGTACTCGCGCAATACGTCTGTCCACCAGCCTGGCAGGATCAACTTTCGCTCCTTGTGACGGCGCCGGGGATTGGCATAACGAATCCATACGATGGGCTGAGCGGGATCCTGCAGATCCAGGTGATTGAGCACGATGTTGGCGCATTCTCCCTTCTTGATCCCGGTGTGGAGCAAGAGCGTAAAAAGTAAATGGGGACGTGCATCCGGTTTCTCGGCCTCTCGCATTCCCTCGGTCACCTCCAACGCTCGCTCGATTTCTGCGTCAGAGAGAATCGTGGACAATGGTGTGATCACCGGTTTGTGCACCACCGCGGCCGATGGATCCTTGGACAGCACCTCTGCTTCGTCCAGCCAACCAAAAAAGACCTTGAGGGTGGTCACACGCCGGGCCAGCGACTTGGGATTGCATGGCGCGTTACGCTCGCCCACCAACCATTTCGTGAAGCGATTGAGATCGTCGGTCGAGATCGAACCGATAGCTGTCCCCACACCCAAGAACTCCATCAGGATATTGAGGTCTGAGAGGAAGGCCTTGACGGTATGCTCCGAAAATCCCTCCTGTGCCATGTAGACCTCGAAACCGCCTATCGCGGTGCGCAATGACGAATTCGCGCTTAGCTGTGGCGGAAATACTGACGAGGACGTCTCTTCTGGCTCTCCCTGGTCGCTAACGTCCGAATCGGTTCCAGGCGTTCGCTCTTTTTCAGCCTTCTTTTCATCCATAATTCCTCCCTTGTACCCGCTCGAAAATAACCATCTCCTCTTTCTGCCCCCCGTGAGTGGAGGGAGCGGCGTTTCGCCGGGAGAAGGGTTTGACCTTGATAACGGCGCGAGTGTTTTCGTGTAGAAGTCACACCGAATGTATTCTACCTGAAGAAAATAGGCTGTCAAATCTGGCGACGATGGGGAAAACGAAGCAAATCCAAGGGGGTTTAAACGCACGAGGTTGCTCGCTGTGCGGTTTATCACGCGCATCAACCCCGGCTTCGTTTTCCTTGAGTTCACCTGCGAGCGTTCTGAGCCTTTGG
>DSAR01000444.1 GCA_011046405.1 Chloroflexota bacterium
AAATTGATCTCTTCAGGCGTGGCCTTCTCGGCCGCCAGCACCAGATCACCCTCGTTCTCACGATCCTCGTCGTCCACTACCACGATCATGCGACCGGCCCGAAAATCGACCAGGGCCTCTGAAACTGTCGTCAATGTCATCTTGCCCTCCTAGTAACTACTCAGCCTGCTGCTCTTTCGCGGTAGGCGGGCGGGGGTGTGGGTTATTTGGCGCCCGCTTTCGCGGGCGCTTTCGCGCCCGCCAAATAACCCACACCCCCATTCTCGGTCGCAGCGAAGGACTAGCCTGAGCAGTTGCCCCCCCTATACAAATCCTTGTTGTGCCAGGAACGCCCGGCTGAGAGTCGGCTCTACCCCTTGCCCGGAATCGCTCTTCGTATCGCTCTTTACATCACTCTTTACATCACTCTTTACGTCACTCTTCGAAAGAAAGCGCTCGACGTACTTGCCCAGGATGTCCGCCTCCAGATTCACGCGCGTCCCCGGTCGATAGCCACCGGCAACGGTGTGGGCCAGTGTATGGGGGATGAAAGCGACGGTAAAGCCATCGGCCAACCGATCCACCACCGTCAGGCTCATCCCATCCACGGCGACGAAGCCCTTGACCACCACGTAGTCCATCACCGCCGGCGGCGCCAAAAAAGCGATCACGACCGCTTCGCCTTCCGGCCGCAGCATCCGCACCGCACCGACGCCGTCCACGTGTCCCTGCACGAAATGCCCCCCCAGGCGCGCGCCTATTTCCAGGCCCCGCTCCAGGTTGACCCGCGCCCCGGGATGCAATCGCCCCAGGGTCGTGCGCCGCAGTGTCTCCGGCGAGACGTCCACGGAGAAGTGATCGCCGGCCATCTGCGTCACCGTCAGACAGGCCCCGTTGACGGCAATACTATCGCCGACGCCGGTCCCGCCCAGCACCTGCCGCGCGTCCACCGCCAGCATCGCCGACGCACCCCGCCGGGCCAGGCGCCGTACCCGGCCCACCTCCTCCACGATGCCACCAAACATCTACGCTATCTCCCGACCCAAATAACCTTCGATCAACACATCTTCCCCCACCTGCCGGATCTGAACCCTGTCCAGGCGCCACGCATCGGCGAGGCAGGTCGCCCCCGCGCCCTGCACCGGCGTTGGCGCGTCGCGCCCACCGACGATCAACGGCGCGACGAAGGCCAGCACCTTGTTCACCAACCCCCGGTCGAAGAAGCTGCCCAGCACCGTCCCGCCGCCCTCGACCAGCAGGCTCGTGATCTCCCGCTGCCCCAGTTCCCCTAAAAGCGATTCCAGATCAACGCGCCCTTTCCTGGCGGGAAGCACCCATACCTGGGCGCCACGATCCATCAACGCCTGGCGAATCTCGGCCGGGATGGCCCCCGTCGTCGCGACGAGCGTTCGGCCGGGCAGGGCCGGATCGAGCAGGCGGGCGGTGAGCGGGGTGCGCCCCGCGCTATCGAGCACGATGCGCAGCGGGTGGCGCACATTCGTCTGTTCAAGCCGCGTCGTCAGCGCGGGGTCGTCGGCGATGACGGTATTCACGCCGACCAGAATCCCATCGACTTGATCGCGCAGTCGATGGGTATGCCGGCGCGCCTCCGGCCCGGTGATCCAGCGGGCGTCGCCGGTACGGGTGGCGATCTTGCCGTCCAGGCTCGCGGCGAACTTGGCGATGACGAAGGGGCGGCCGGCGGTGATCCAATGCACGAAAACCTCGTTGAGCGCCCGGGCCCGGGCCTCGCGCTCGCCGAGTACGGTGCGGATCCCGGCCGCTTCCAGTTCAGCCCGGCCGCGGCCCGCCACGCGCGGGTTGGGGTCCAGCATCGCCATGTGGACCTCGGCGACGCCGGCGGCGATGAGCGCCTGCGTGCAAGGCGGCGTGCGCCCAGCGTGACAGCAGGGTTCCAGGTTGACGTAGAGGATCGCGCCGCGCGCCCGCTGGTCGGCCTGGCGCAGAGCGAGGATCTCGGCGTGGGGCTCACCCGCCCGATGGTGAAATCCCTCGCCAACGACCTTGAGCACGCCATCCGCGCCCTCTTGGACCAGCACCGCGCCCACCATCGGATTGGGGCTGGTGCGACCGCGGCCACGTTCGGCCAACCGCAAAGCGCGTTCCATAAAATCTCTTTCCTGCGTCACTCGTCTCCTCCCCAAACAAAAAACCCCGCAGGCACACAGCCTCCGGGGTTCATTCACTCGCCACCTCAGCCGCCAAACGCGGCGCTTGGGTTATTACCTTCTCTCATCCGGACTGTAACCGTCGGCTCCGGTATCTCACCGGATCAGCCGCTGGGCGGCTCGCGGGCTTGGCAGCGCCCTCCTGGGCCTGCCTTACCGCCGGTCGGGTATCTCACCCTGCCCCGAAGGTATCGTTGATTCAGTTGAACTATCGAGATTATACCGCCTCCCGGCGATCTGTCAAGCGACTATCGGGGATCGTCTCGATTTTTCGACAGGGCTGCTGATGGACGGAGGGCCAGATATGGATTATCGCGTCAACAGCGACGGCGCGGGGTTGACGGAGACTGGTCTCCAGATGGGAGTGAGTTTGTCATTGCCGATGACCGTGATATCCCTGCAATAACGAGTCGTGGAGGAATGTGATGTTGAAACGATTTCTGCTCGTTGCTTTGTGCGTGATTGGCGTGGGTGCCCTCGTTGCTCCAGGCCTCGTTCAGCCTGTCAGGGCTAATCCTGGGCTGCTCGGACCATTGTCGGGGTCTCAGTATCAGGCTGCGCCGGCCCCATTCCCCAATCGTTCGACCTCCATCGCCAATTCCACGTACTCCTGCTTCAGCAACTCTTGATCCCGGACACCAAACAGGGCCAGCATCTCGCCGATCAATTCCGCTTTCCGTTCCGCGTCCTGCCGCGACCAGGTGCGGCTTTTGATCTCCAGAAACACACCCGGCAAAGTCGGTTCCGCCAATCGGTCCACGTTGATGGCGAAATCGGTCCCGCCATAGCGAACCCGGTAACGCTCGCGCCTCTTCTGTACCCTGGTTGAACTCACCGGGTTGAAATACTCGCGATAGAAGCGCTGGCTGCGCGTCGCCGGGGCGTCGAAGCGAGAGCGGGAGAGCAAAATCGAGCGCGCGTATTCCCGCTCTTTCGTCTCGGTCGAAAGTGTCAAGCGGTAGAACACGTCCTGAACCTCACCGGATTCGTCCAGCACCTCGTCCTCGCGATAGCGCAGGCGGCTGTGGTAGACGTCTTCGAACAGGAAATAGGTGTCGTACTGACGCCGGACTGACGGTTTGACGATCTCTATGCCGGGATCACCCAACAGTTTCTCGACCGGCGCGTCGTCGGTCAACAACACCTTGACCTGCACCTCGAACATCTTCGCCTGGGCAACCTCTCCGATGGCCAGCAGCTTGCGGAGCACGCTCTCCTCCCGCTGGATCAGGAAGGCGTCGATCTTGCTCGCCACGCCCGCCGCCTCGTCCATCAACGTCTGCTCGTCCAGGGTGAGCAGCGCCCGCTCGCGCATCAACCACTGCCCCTGACACATCACGTCGCGCACGTCGCTCCCCTTGGCCGCGTAGACCAGTTGGGCGTAAATAGCATCAGGGTCCCGGGTAAATTTGGGCATCAGGTGGACGCTGCGCAGATCGAGCACGGCGACGTCGGCCCGTTTGCCCGCTTCCAGCGAGCCCACGTGACCGTCGATGTGCAGGGCCCGCGCACCGCCGATGGTTGCCATCGCCAGGGCCTGGCGGGCCGGGAGCGCGGTGGGGTCTCCGCTCACCCCCTTGGCGAGCAAAGCCGCTAAGCGCATCTCCTCCCACATATCGAGATCATTGTTGCTGGCGGGACCGTCGGTGCCGATCCCCACGTCGATCCCTATATCGAGCATCCGGGCGACCGGCGCGAAACCGCTCGCCAATTTGAGATTGCTGGAGGGATTGTGCACCACGCCCACGCCATGGTTTTTCAACGTGCGCATCTCGCCTTCGTCCAGGTGGACGCAATGGGCGGCTGTCGTCTTGGCCTCGAACACCCCCTGTTTCTTCAACCACGGCACCACCGGCATGCCATACTCGGCCCGGTGATCGTCCACTTCCTGCGCCGTCTCGGCCACGTGGATGTGCAAGGGCACGTCGAAATCCAACGCGAGCCGGGCACATTGCTGCAGCAGGTCATCCGTCGTCGTATAAGCCGCGTGCGGTCCCAGGGCCGGCATGATCAGGGAATGGCCATTCCAGCGCTGGATGAAATCGTGGGTGTGCTCCAGGCTCTCGTCGTAACTCAGCGCGTCGGGGGTCGAGAACTTGAGCAGCGTCTCAGCGCAGACAGCGCGCATCCCGACCTGGGCCGCCGCGTCGGCCACCGCCTCCTCGTAATAGTACATATCGGCAAAGCAGGTGACGCCGGAACGGATCATCTCCGCACAGGCCAATTGCGTCCCCAGCCAACAGAAGTCGGGGCGCACAAACTCGTTTTCCACCGGCATCATATATCCCATCAGCCACACGTCCAGCCGCAGGTCGTCCGCCACGCCGCGCAGCAGGGTCATCGGGGCGTGGGTATGGCCATTGATCAGGCCGGGAATCACCGCGCAGCCGCTGCAATCCACCACGTCATCGCTCTCGTAAGTCGCCATGATCTCGTCGGCCGGCCCAACAGCCTCGATACAACCCGCTCGCACGGCGAGCGCGCCGGGCGTCAGTAGATCGAAATCGTCATTCATCGTAATGAGGTGAGCGTTCGTCAAAATCACGTCCACGGTTTTCATAGATCACTCCTTCTACGTCGTTGCTAAGATAGCTCATTATAGACCGAATCAAGTCAAGGTGCAATTTCCCAAACCCCCTGTGTTTGTGTATAATGATTGCGTAAGCTGATGACCTTCCCTCCCAGATAATGACCAGCAATGACCAGACAGGAAAGCGAGATGACTATGCGAGCGACAGACCTGATTGAAAAAAAACGTGATGGCAAGGAATTGACCAAAGAGGAAATCGAGTTCTTCATTCAGGGGTACGTTCACGAAGATATTCCCGATTATCAAGCCGCGGCCTGGCTGATGGCCATATACCTGAACGGTATGACCGACCAGGAAACCTACGATCTGACGATGGCTATGGTCCACTCCGGCGACACCCTCGATCTGAAGGACATCGTACCCTTCACGGTCGACAAACACTCGACGGGCGGCGTGGGGGATAAGGTCAGCCTGGTCGTCGCGCCGCTGGTCGCTGCCTGTGGTCTGCCTGTGGCCAAGATGACGGGGCGCGGCCTGGGTTTCACCGGAGGAACGGTCGACAAACTGGAATCGATCCCCGGTTACCGGACCGATCTGACCGAGGCCGAGTTCAAACAGCAACTCCGGGACATCGGGCTCGTACTGAGCGGCCAGAGCGTCGACCTGGCCCCGGCCGATCGCAAACTCTACGCCCTGCGCGACGTGACCGCCACCGTCGAATCGACGCCTCTCATCGTCAGCTCGATCATAAGCAAGAAATTGGCCGCCGGCGCCGACGCCATCATCCTGGACGTCAAAATGGGCAATGGCGCGTTCATGAAAACCCTGGAGGAGGCGGAGGAACTGGCCGCAGCCATGGTCCGGCTGGGAAAGAAATCCGGGCGCCGGGTGACCGCTCTCATCTCCGACATGAATCAGCCCCTGGGTTGGGCAGTGGGGAACGCCCTGGAGGTGCGCGAAGCGATCAACACCCTGCACGAAAGCGGCCCCATCGACTTTCGTGAGCATTGCATGGTCGTGGCCGCCGAGATGTTGTTGCAAGCCGATAAGGCTGCCGATACCAACGTCGCCCTGACGTTGGCCCTGGAAACGTTAGCCTCGGGAGCAGCGTGGCGCAAGTTCAGGGAGATGGTGGAGACCCAGAGGGGCGACGTCAGCACCGTTGACAATCCAGACCAATTGCCCCAGGCCGAGATCGTCGAACCGGTGCCCGCTCCGCGCAGCGGTTACCTATTGGGGATCGACGCCGCCGAGATTGGCCTGGCGGTGATAGACCTGGGCGGTGGGCGCAAAAATAAAGAGGAGCCGATTGACCATAGCGTCGGGCTGATCATCCACTATAAGGTCGGCGACCTGGTGCAGAAGAACACACCCCTGTTTACCATCCATGCCAATGACCAAGAAACGTTAGCCATCGCCCGGGATCGTGTGCTGGCCGCCCACACCTTCAGCGATAATCCTGTCCAGCGGTTGCCCCTGTTCTACCGGCGGATCAACGAATAAGTAACCGGTTTGTAATGACTCAGGCTGCTACAGAATTGGTGATTTTAGGCTCTTAGCCCTCGTCTCGAGGGCGGTTTTGGCGAGAACATTTCGTTTTAAGTCGCTATTCACTGCACAAGCCGCCACCGGGACGGTGGCTGGGAGCGTAGGCTGATTAGATACACCGGTTTTTCTCTTGCCAAGGGATCGTAGATGCCTACCGGGTTCTCGAGGTGACGATTCACTCAATTCCGGCGGTAAAAATCCGGTTTCTAGTTCCTGCTTCAGTCAAGAAGGTTCACCTGGCAAAAACCCTTCCACACGCACGGTCTGCGTCGGGTAGGGCAGGTCAATTTCCTCCCGCTCAGCCACCTCTTTGATCGCCTGGACCACAGCCGAGTGCACGCCGAACAAAGCGTGTTTCGACTGGTCGATCCAGAACCGAAGGACCAGGGTGAGGGCCGAATCGCCTAACTCCTCCACCAGCAACTCAGGGACTGGTTCAGTAGCCACGCCTTCGACCCCCCGGATGGTTTCCATAAACAGGCGCTTGGCCCGATTGACGTCCTCACCGTATCCCAGGCCGAGGCGAATGGTGCGCCGGCGAAGCGGCAGTTCCGTATAGTTGATGATCGGGTTGGCAAAAACGTCCATATTGGGCAGGATGACCTTCTCCCCATCCCACGTCTTGAGCACGGTGTCCCGAACGTTGATATCTAACACCGAGCCGGCATGCCCAGCGACCTCGACCGCATCGCCAACACCGAAGGGCTGACGCACCAGCAGGAGTATACCGGCGACGAAATTACGGGAGATGTCCTGCAGGGCGAAGCCGATCGTGAAGCCAAGCAATCCCAGACCGGCGACGAACCCTGTCACGTCGAAGCGAACCTGCTGCAATGCCACCACTGTTCCAATGATCAGCACTGTCCAACGGGCGATCCGAGAGAGCAACAGCATCGTTTCTGAATCCGCAGACTGTCTCTTGACTGCCCGGTGCGTCGAGCGCGCCGCCCACTCAGCCAGGAGCAAGGTCGCCACAAACACCACCAGCGCAACGATGAGATTCGGTATGAATGCTATCCCCTTCCGTAACAAGTCCATCAACAATGTCTCAAATTCCATTTAAAGCCCCCTGGCAAATGGCAAATGACAAAAGCAACCTAGCAATATACCAACATACCAATATACCAACATACCAATATACCAACATACCAATATACCAATATACCAACCTAGCAACATACCATCAACGCCGCTGTCAAGAAAAAGACCGTCGCCATATCCGGGAAAAACAAAGCGTTGTCCACCAGTCCGTGGGCCAGGAGGGCGACGAAACTCCCCAAGAGCCCCAGGACGAGAAACGTATCCGACGAATCCATGCACCGCCGGCGTAATGCAGGAACGAAGCGCCCCAGTATGGTCAGGAGCAACGCGCCCCCCGTCAGCAGCCCCGGAATCCCCAGGCTGGCCCACAGATCCAGGTAGATGTTGTGGGGATGCTGGAGATTGAACTCCTGCCAGGCCGTAGGGAGCACGTAGCGGGTGCGATAGGCGGCCAGGAAATTGCCCGGCCCGACGCCAAGCCAGGGATGCTCGCGCAAGAGCGCCAACGTACTGCGCCACAGTTCCAGGCGGAAGAAGGTGCTGCCCTGTTGCAGGTCGAACAGGGAGGCGAAACGAGGCACTTGTAAGAGCGGAATCAGGGCCAGGGCCTGGATGACGACGAGGACCACCACCACTCGGCGGTAGCGACCGCCAGCCGCGATCCCCATCGCCAGCAGCGCCGCCGGTATCCCCAGCAACAACGCCCCGCGAGAGAAGCTAAGCACGAGCGCCACCGCCACCATCGCCGCTCCCACCGCCAGGCTATGAAACGCCCAGCCCGTCCGGCGCTTCGATCCCACCAGCAGCACCAGGAAAAGAGGGAGCACACGCCCCAGGTACAAGCCCACCCGGTTTGGTGAGAAGTAGACGCTTTGCAGGCGGGGCAGACCGCCCTCGGCAATGACGACGTGGACCCCTCGGGCGTATTGGGCCAGCCCGATCGCTGCCACGCCGACGCCGCCCAACAGGAAAGCGTACACCAGCCGCCAGCGCACCCCGGCGTCCAGGGACGTGCTGCGCAGCAAAACGTAATAAAGCGCCGGAATGAAGAAGACGGTCAACAGCTCGAAAAAAGCCGCCCGCCGGTCCGTCGCCGCCAGGGCCGCTACGGTCGCCGCCCCCAGCCAGCCAATGACCAGGCGATCGATCCAGGAACTGGCAGCCAGCGCCCTCGCCAGGTCACGTGGAGCAAGAGCGAAATGCTTTCGATGCCGGATCGCCCAAGCAATGGCGCACAGCACAATCAGGGCCTGGGGCAGGCTCAGCGCCCCGTAGAACATCCCGGCAGGATGCAGGTAGAAAGGCGCTGTCAACGCGACCATCGCCAGGCCCAGGTCCAGACGCGCCGCAAAGAGCAAAATCAATCCCACCGAGGCGAACAAACTGACGACAAAGCAGGGGCTGGCCCAATCACGCCCCCAACTGGCGGCAGCGGCAAACCAGAGCAATCCCGTCATTCCCCCGATCAGCGCTGCCTGCGCGCCCTCGGGCCAGGCGAGACACCGGTGTTTCAGCGCTTCCCAATCAACGCGTCGTACGTCGCGCACCAGGAGCGTCAAAAGCGCCAACCCGGCACCCAGCAAACCGATGAACGGCCAGGTGTATGCAATGTGCCCCGGCCTGGCTATCATTGGGGCGCTAGCCACCCGCCAATCGATCACCGACCATTGGCCCTCGCCGCCCTCGGCTAACACCTCGACGGTGTGCAGACCGGGCGCCAGGTCCCGCGCCAGGGTCACCGTTGCCACTGCCAGATCGCGGTCGTAGAGGACGAGGTAGGCGCGGCCGTCTTGGTCGCGGGGCAGGCCGTTGGCGGGGGCGCCATCGACCGTCACGTACAGGAAGCCGCGGTAAGGCCCCCGGCGGACCGTCAATGCCACGGCACTCCCATCGAAGCGAAACGTGGCAGTGTTCATCTCTCCTCCCACGTCGGCCCCTACATCGGCCCCCAGCGGCCCGACCTGCCAGTCGCCCCGGTAGGTCACCCAGGGGTTGCGGGCCGGGTATCCGCCCGGGGGCGCGGCGTCGGGGAGGGCCTCGGCCCAGGCGGACACCGCCTCGTAGACGGGCCGGAGCGCACCGTCCGGCCCCACCAGCGCGAAGCCCCAGCGGGGACCGTCATGAGCGACTGCCGGTTGGAAGTGTTCCAACACCATCGCGCCGACCCACGGCCACTCGGCCCGCGCGCGGGCCAGGGCGGCCACGGTATACGCCGCCTGCGTCGCCTCGTCGGTGCCGCCCCAGGGAGAGGGCGTCCCCGCCCAATCGTCGGGCAGCGCGTTCCATCCCCAATGGCTGGCCCAAACCGCCTTATCGGCATCGCCATATGCGAGCATCACCTCGCGTAGGAGGATCAGGCGAGAAAAGTTCAGCAAGCCATCATCAACCCGGCGGTCGTCCGGGCCGGAGTAGAAACCGTAAGGTTTGCCCGCTACCGCGTCGAAATAGGGCGCGGCCCCCGCCTCGTACAGACGCGCCAGGTAGCGCGCATCGCTGAGGTTCTGGGGACCGGTCTCGACCGTGGGAGCCAGGCCAGCTGTCAGGATGAAGGCATCGGCGTCGGCCCGCCGGATGGCCGACGCCGTCCGGGCCAACAGATCGGCGTAGGCTGGCGGGTTGACCGGCCCACCGCCCCAGCGTTCGGCCAGGTTCGGTTCGTCCCAGATCTGGTAGGCCGCGACCTGCGCGCTGTACCGGGCGGCGAACGCCGCGCCAAAAGCGGCGAAACGGTCCGGGTCGGCCGGCGGCGCGCTGGCGCTCTCGTCCAGCACCGCGATCAAGCGCAGGTCGGGGAAATGCGCCAGGGCCGCCACGACGCGATCGGCTGCCGTCCAATCGAAACTTCCGGACGGTGTCTCGATCTGATCCCAATAGAAGGTCTGCCGCACCCAGGTAAAGCCTGCGGCCTCGATGCGGGCCAGGGCGGTCGACAGCGCCTCGTCGTCGTACTGGCCCAACGCCACGTTGACGCCCAGCAAGGGCACGTCGGCCCCGTTCACCGGCGGCGGAAAATCATCGGGGATCCCACGCACGCGCACGCGATGGGCCGCGATCACGGCCTGCAACCCCATCCCGACCATCGCCAGGAGGATCAAGCACACCAGAGGGCCAGACCATCCGACCCGGCTTTTCCTCACGAGTTCGCTCCTTCACTCACTCTCACGCCAGCTCTCACGCCAGCGGGGCTCTCGAACCGTCCGGTACAGCAAAGCGCCGCCAGTCAGGCTAAAAAAGAAGGCGACGAGGAATAATCCCCGGTAGCCAATCGCACCGGCCAGCCAACCGCCGATGATGGGCGCCAGGGCGGCCACAATCCCACCGAGGGTGTTGTTCAAGCCAATATAGGTCGGGCGTATATCGGGGGCACTGAACTCGAAAGCGATCATCAACCCCGACATGATGAAACCGGCCATACCGAATCCAAGGAGTGCAAAGACAGCGTGAAACCAGGCTGGGGCCGGCGCCAGGGCGGCCACTCCCATTGCTGTCCCCCCCAGGAGCGCGCCCAGCACCAGGGTCAGTTTGTGCCCCCACCGGTCGGCCAGCGCGCCCAGGGTCAGGTTGCCCAACGCTTGCCCGACGAGCGTACTGATCGTGAAACGTCCGGCCTGGCTATCGGTCAGGGCCCATCGTTGCACTGCGTAGACGGCCAGGAATCCGGTGGCCATGCCGCCCAGGTTGACGACGGCTCGGCTGAGCAGGTAGCGCCGGAAATTCTGGTCGGTGCGCAAGACATCCAGCAAGCTTCGCCAATACGCCCGGCGGGAGACCGGCGTTCGCTCGCTGACCTGGGCCGGTTCCCGGGTCAACGCCAGGAAAACCCACGAGAGAAAAATCGCGATGGCGGCAGCGGAGAAACAGAGCGCGTAATTGTAGGGGAACGCGTACCGGTCCAGCAGCCAGGCAGCCGTCGCTGCCCCCAACACGCCCATCAAGGTGGCGATGAAATTAGCGATGCCGAAAAAGCGACCGCGCCGGTCGAGGGGGATGATCTTGGCGATCATATCCTGCCAACTGACGGCGATCGAACCAGCCCCGAAGATGTACCACGTGAAAAACACAAAGAAGGAAACCAGGGCCGCCGTCGGAAATCGAACGGCCAACAAGGCGGCCGGCACGAACAAGAACACTGGCAAACGCTCGCTGAGCAGCCCCACGTTCACCACCCCCACCTTCTTGCGCGGCAACCGCTGCACCCAATTGGCAGTGAAGATCTGGGGCAAGAACCACCCGCTGGACGATAAGGTCGAAAGCAGCCCGATCACCAGCCGATTGTCGGTAAAGCGGTTCACGAAAAGGGGCAAAATGGTATTGGCGGCGATGAAACTCGCGCCGAAGAGGTAGAATGCGGAATCCAGCACGTTGACGATGGCATTGAAGCGATAGTGTTGCTCGACCTGGCGCTCGAAATTCGTACCAGTCATATTCAAATCAACCCAGAAGCCGCTCGATCTCTAAAAACACCGGCTCGTAATCGACCTGATCCAAATCGCTCGTATCGACTTCCATCAGGCGCCCACCAATCGCCAAAGGTTCCGAGCGGCCCCGGAGCAAGCGCTCTTGGAGTTCGTCGTAGGTCGTGTGATCACAATGGCCCGGGTGGCGCTGGCCCGCTTCGGTGCGCCGTTTGAAACGCTCGAAAAGCACGTGGCCCTCGGTCACACATTGGATCTGGAGCGGGGTGAAATCGTAGCGTGCCTGGAGGGCCAGGAAATCGGGCGTGGCCAATTCGGTTTTGAAGTTACTCTCCACCACGCACGAGCACCCGGCCTTCAACTGCACCTCCAGAAACTGGAACAACAGGGCGATGCTGGCCTGCCCCAGTTTCTTCGACCAGGCCCGATCCTCCCACCCCAACACGTCGAACAGGCATTCCTTGTACATGTCCTTGCCCATCATCGGCAGCGAGAAGCGTTCGGCGATCTGGCGGGCCAACGTCGTCTTGCCGGTACACGGGGGGCCAGTGACGACGATAACGAGCAGGGACACTTGCATCTTAAAGGTTGAAGGTTGAAGGTTGCAGGCGGCCTTCTTCCTCAACCTGACGCCATAGGTCGGCCAACGTGCCGGATCCGATCAACGGCACACCATCATCCGAGGGTGCGTCATCTTGTGCTACACTATCGGAACCCACGATCCAATAGCTGGGAATGCCCACCGCAGCCGCCGGGACGATGTCCAGTTTCCAACTGTCGCCGATCATCACGCACGCCTCCGGTGCCAGGCCCAGATACGACAAGATCTCGCGGTAGTAGGCCGGAGTGACTTTCGTCGCGTGCATATTCTCGTAACTGGTGACCAACGCGTAATCGTACTCGGACACCGGCACGCCGGCCCACGCCAGGCGATGTTCGACGGCCTGGCGGGGAAAGACCGGATTGGTGGCAATCACTACCTCAAGGTTTTGCTCGAACGCCCAATCCACCAGGCGTCGGGCTTCGGGTAAGCGCTGCGTTACAGGGCGCAGTTGGGGAAAATGTTCGCGGTAAAATTGGCGCAGGACTGGTGTAAAATTATCGCGGCCTTTGTCCAAGCGGGCATAGCAGACACGTTCAAAAGCCTCCTGGTTCGTCGCCCCGGTTCCATCGTTGGCGTCCATTGCCTGGGTGCCAGCCATTATCCCGGCAATTAGCTGCTCGGGAGGAATTAGGTGGGCCATATAATCGGTCAGAGCTTTGAAATAGACCGGGACGAAGGCACCCATCTCGTTGCCCAACAACGTCCCATCCAGATCGAAAAGCACAGCGTTCAACATGGACTACTCCTCTATGGCAGGTCTCTCGGGGGCAGTGAACAGCGCATCAGCCTGGGGGTGACAATGGCCACAACCCACGTGAGGGTCTTGCACCTCAACTTGATATTCGGTGCAGACAGCGTACACCTCGACGCGATGGACCAGCCCGAGCCAGCGCCGAACGACTCGCGCCTCCAACACCATGTTGGGGCAGGCGTTGGCCCGTCGAATGCCGGGAACGGGACAACGCGCGCACAACTTCGGCTCCCACGGTTCTGAGTGGGGGTTGCGCTGGATGAGCCGGCACTCCTGTTGAGAGCGCCCGCGGTAGAAATCCTCGTAATAATAGGGGCACTCGACCCCGGCAGGGGTGCGCATCAGATCACACCTTCCATGTCACACGCGGGTGACGTATTCCCCATTCCGGGTATCGACCCGGATGACGTCCCCCTCCTCGATAAACAGCGGCACTTGTACCTCCAGGCCCGTCTCTACCCGGACCTTCTTCAGCGCACCGGTCGCCGTGTTGCCCGCGACCGCCGGTTCGGCGTAGATCACCTCCAGCGGCACGTTCGTCGGCAATTCCACGTCCAGGGCCTCTCCCTCATATATGGAGAGGATGAGCTCCATATTCTCTTTCAGGTAGGGAATCTGTTCTTCCAGCACCGAGACGGCAATGGCCTTCTGCTCGTACGTCTCGGTATCCATGAAATAATACAGGTTCCCATCGTTGTATAGGTACTGCACACCTCTCCGCTCGACGCGAATATCCTCGACGCGGTCGCTGGAGATGAAGTTGTGTTGAATCGTAGCCCCGGAACGCAGGTTGCGCAGGGTCGTGCGAATCGTCGCCTTTCCCCGACCGGGTTTATGGTGTTGATATTCCAAAACCTTGTAGAGTTCGCCATTCATCGTGAAGGTCACACCCTTGCGCAGTTCGTTTACGTCAATCATATCCACTCCCTTACTTTATTTAATCATAGCATTTCTATGGGCGCGTCAAACGTTATCCCAATCTTAGCATCACACGCTGCCCAGGGCGGATTATAACCGCTTTGTCCGACCTGTCAATCGTCTTTCGCTTCATCGCAGCCGTAACAAGCCTGTAACCGGGCTGTAACGCCGGTACGCGCCAAGTCCTACTACAATACAGAAAAAGGCGGATTTCCAATTTGCCTATTGCGCTTGTTTGAGGGAACAGTGTGTAACGATAACTGAACGGTCACAAGTCCACAAGGAAAACGCAATGACGATTACAGAGAACCTGCGAGAGGGCCTGGCATCAGTGCGAGGGGGGAACGTCAACGCAGCCAGAAGCACCTTCCAGACCATCCTGGCAAGAGACCCCGGCAACGAAACGGCGTGTCTATGGATGGGATACCTGGCAGACGATCCCCAGACGAGCCTTGAGCACATCACCCAAGCCCTGGAACGACATCCGCAAAGCCCCCGGGCCTACGAGGCGCTCCAGTGGGCCTGGCGCCAGATGGGCGATCACGATCGGGGGAACGGAAACAAGGCCTCAGGTGCTGGCGCGGCAAATGAACTCACATCATCTCTCGTGTCGATTCCGGCCACAACTTCTGAATCGCTCCAACCCAATCCCTCCACCTGGAAAGATGTGTGGCAAACTGCCGCCCGCACACCGACCCTGGCCGTCTCGTTCCTATTGATCGTCATCACCGGCTGGCTGATCGGGTTCCCGCTGATGAACCGCACACCCTCAATGGAGGCGTGGGCCTCCACTTTCAACACCGCTGAGCCTCTACCCACGACGAGTGTCGCGCCCCCCACACCAACGGAACGCCAGGCTATCGCCGCTGCGACGCTGCCGCCGACCGTCTCGATCCCAACCGAAGCGCCGCTGGCCGTCGAACCCACACCGACCGCTGCCCCATCTCCAACGCCCTCTATGTCCCCCACTCCGGCGCCGCCTTCCCTCATCATCCCTGATCCATTTCCCACAGCCGCCCCCCACCAATACGTACAATCGAGCACGCTTCTCTATCCCCAACCGGTTATGCCCGTTCCGGTCTCGTCGGACGCGATCAACATCGTCGTGCTCGGCAGCGACAAACGTCCGGACTGGTCAAATTGGCAAACCGACGTGATACAGATCGTCTCCATCCAGCGGGACAGCGGCGCCGTCTCGGTGATCTCGGTACCCCGCGACCTATACGTCTACATCCCCAGTCTGTGGATGAGCCGCATCAACTTTGTCGATTATTACGGCGACATCTACGAGTACGAGGGTGGCGGCCCGGCCCTGGTCCGGGATACGATTCTCTACAATCTGGGCATCCGCATCGACTATTACGCCCGCACCGACTTCGACGGATTGATCGACATCGTGGATACCGTCGGCGGGGTGGACATCCCCGTCCACTGCTACCTCAGCGATTACTGGCCTTACCCGGACGAGAACGGTCAATACCCCATCCTGGAGATGGCGCCGGGCATCCACCATATGGATGGCGAAACAGCCCTCTGGTACGCCCGGTCACGCAAAACCACCAGCGTCTTTTCACGAGAACGACGCCAACAACAGGTCCTGCAGGCGATCTGGCACAAGGCGCGAGACGCCGGCATGCTCCCTCGCGTGCCGGCCCTGTGGAGACAAAGTCATGACATGATCCAGACCGACTTGACCTTCACCCAGATCATGGACCTGGCCCGGCTGGCCTTCTCGCTCGATAACAAGGACATCCGCTTCTACAACATCGGCGCCGAACAGGTGACACCCTGGCGGACGCCCCACGGCGGCGCGGTTTTCCTTCCCCAATGGGAACAGATCGAGCCTCTCGTCGCTGAAGCGATGAGGCCGCCGCCCACGGCCCGCCTCCACCGCACGTACATGCCCATAGAGGTATGGAACGGCACCCCCAACGAGGGTTGGGGCTGGCTGGCGGCGGATCGTTTATACCGCATCGGCTTCCCGGCCGAAATCGGTGAGACGGATCGACAGGATTACGCCCAGACTCAATTGCTCGTCTACAGCAAACAGAGCAAGGGAACCGGGATCGAATATCTCAAGGAAACGTTCGACGTCGCCGATGACCAGATCGTCTACCAGACCCAGACCTCTTCTCAATTTGGCTTCCGCCTCATCATCGGGGCCGATTACCAGACCTGCCCTTACGATAATTAAGGCCTAACCGTAACTACTCAGACCAGCCCTTTGCTGTGCCGGAGAATGGGGGTTTGGGGTGTGTGGCGGTCGCTTCGCGACCGCCACACACCCCAAACCCCCGCCCATCCGCTGCAAACGGGCAGCAGGCT
>DSAR01000272.1 GCA_011046405.1 Chloroflexota bacterium
CACACAATGGAGCTTACATCAAAACTTGGCTATTGCCAAGAGCGCGAGATGGCATATGGAATGTTAAAGAACACGCTCACTAATTATGGAAAAACGTAATTATTTATGCAAAGAAAATATCAGTGAAACGAGAGTCCTAACAAGAAAGATAGCGTTTTTTCGATGACGTCTTCCAGATTCAGATGGTCGGTTTGAATGTAGACGTCGGCGTGGGACTGCGCGTGGCTCAAACGTTGCTTGAGTTGACGCCATTGTTCGGCGTCAATGTCCGTTGGGCGGCGTTGATGGGCGACTTGCCACGAAACGTCCAAATAGATGAGGATGTCGGGTTGGGTGAAGCGCTGCCACATGTCTGGAACGTAGGAGTGTTCCTGGGCGACCTCACGCGCAAGATAGCCGCGCGCCTTGAGCGCGTCCACCAACGTCGACTTCCCGGCGGCGCATGGGCCTACGACAGCTATCAGGAGCTGAGGATGGGGCCGTTCGATTCGACTCACGGATTGTGTGATGACCTCACAAGGGCACTTGGAGCGTCAGGCGGCGGACATTATCATCACTGCTATCGGTGATGCGCAGGACGACTACACTGATGTCGTCACGAGGGCGATGCTGCTCCAGGATGAGCGCCTGTTCCAGCAGGCGATCGGCCAGTTGTTGCGCGTCGAGGTTTTGAGCGACGAGAGCCCTGACCGTTTCAGGCACGTCTAAGACCTGGCTAGACCGTTGCCCGGCCGCTTCCAGGCCATCGGTGTAGATCACGGCGATGGTCCCCGGGAGCAGGGGGAGCTCAGTGATGTCAGGCTTGGTTTCCCGGTAGACGCCGACCGGGTTCGATGGCGCGTCGAGCAGGTGAAATTCTCCGTCGGGCGTGACGACGATGATGGGACAGTGACTGTTCCGCGAAAGCACCAGCGTCTCCGAGGCCAAGTCAATCGAGAGGATGTTGAGCGTCGCCGAGACTTTGCCCCCCTTATAGGTGTAGAGGTAGTCGTGGGCCGCCCGGGCGGCGGCGCCGTCGCGCACGCCCTCGGCCAATTCCGAAATCGCCTTGCGGGCCACCAGGTTGCTGATCGCTTTCGCGGCCTGGCCCGAACGTTGCCCATCGACCAGCACGAAGGAGAAACCGCCTCGAGGGCGCTCAGTCATTTCCAGGGAATCTCCACTTTCGCTGGCGGCCCACTTACCCACCTTGGACACAGCGACGTCGATTTCTACGTGGTATTTTGCCTTTTTCACCTTTATGTCACTTTCACTCAGTTGTTTCGGATGTTTCGATTGTGTGGCTGATCCCTTCGATGGCGATCTGGATGTCCACGCCAGGGACGACCTCGACGCGAGCGCGCTTCTCCTCCTCGTCCAGGGCGATCAACGTGCCAAACGGTTCATCAACCGACATCTGTGGACCACCAAAGAACCGAATGGATAAAAGCGCCCTTTTGGCTCCGGCGCTGTCTGGGGCAGTCTCTTTGGTGTATTATAGCTGTTTTGTGGGCATAGGGCAATAGAGGTCGTGGGTTCTGCTACGTTTTCCCTCGGTGAGGAATGTTTGAATTATTCTCGCGGTGTGCTATAATCCTACGAACAGCAGCAGCGCTCATAAATTTTTAAGAAATCGGCAGAAGGGGCAGGCGTATGCATTTCTTCGATCCTTGGATACCCTGGAGAAGACTGGCCTTCCTTGAACCAACAACTCGAGAATATATCCTGCTGGCGATATACACGCTGGTTATCTTAGGCCTTCTCTGGAGATATCGACGGAATTTTCTCCGGCTAAGTTGGCGTCGCCTGCTATGTTTCGCTGCGCTTCTCCTGGCGCCCCTGTTCACCAACCAGCTCCTGGTCGTCAGATTCGTGTGGATGACCTTGCCTTCTCCCCCCCAGATGCCTGTTTCGCCCACTTATCCGTCGGCGCCGTTGTTGGGTGCTTTGCCGATTTTGGCGGCTGGGGCCTGGCTGGGGCCTGCTCCAGCCTTGCTCGTAGGCAGTGTCTGTGGCTTCTTGCGCGTGGGGATGTCGAATGGCGGGATGCTTGATCCCTTTTACTTCGCTTTCTTTGCTTTCTTCGTTGGTTTCTTCTTGCAGCAGGATTATCGAGGGCGTTTCCCCCTCATTGTGCGCCAACCTGTCGTGGCTGGGCCTCTGGCTGCACTACTGGCTTCTTTGGTCCAATTGTGTTCGGTCTTTATTCAGGCCGCTGGCGTGGGCGTGGCGGGGCTGGATCACGCCGTGACGTGGATAGGCGTCAACCTGGGCGCTGTCCTGTTCGAAAGCTTTGTGGCCGCCTGTCTCATCCAGGTGCTTTACGCATTTCCCCAATACCGCCCTGTCCGAGAAGCGCGAAGTTATCCGCCTTACAGCCGGACCTTGAGTCGCCGGTTACTCTTCGTGTTTGTCCCATTGATCGTATTGATGACGTTTGCCCTCGTCTACGCCGTGACCGCTTCGACGCTCCAGGTAGCCATTGCTGATGCGGTCGATGAGATGGCACGGGACGCCAACAATGCAGCGGAGGACGTCCCCTACTTTATCCAAACCGGGCAGGGCTTGCTGGCCGATTTCTCCAACGACGAGATATTGTGGCAGGGAGAATCGACCCAGTTGGAGGCGCTCTTGCAGAGCAATTTGCGCACGCTGGCCTTTTTCGACCAGTTGATCCTGTTTGACCAGCATGGCACCCGGCAAGCTATGTACCCGTCGCTTGCGTCCGGCGGCGATCCCGAGCTAACGTCCCAGGAGAATATGCTCTTGCGACGGGTGATCGAGA
Source organism: Chloroflexota bacterium (assembly GCA_011046405.1). Taxonomy (GTDB): domain Bacteria; phylum Chloroflexota; class Anaerolineae; order B4-G1; family B4-G1; genus DSAR01. Next base: position 2,765 of record DSAR01000272.1, read on the forward strand.
ATGCCGCCCCGCAGATCAGCACCGTGCACCGGTCCAACCGGGGAGAGGCATTGCTTTCCTTTTTGACCCCGGTGGAGAACGAGAAGACGGGGGAGCAACATGGTGTCCTGTTAGGGCGGACGCGCCTGGAGTTCAACCCAATTCTAAATCGCGCGTTGGGCAGTCTGCAGTGGACACGCGCACGGGGAGAGGGTTTCTTCGTCGATTCGGAAAGCCGGATCGTCGCTCACCCGGATCCGGGAATGCTCCTGGTGCCGTGGAACGTGGATCGAGATCGCCCGTGCATCGCTCACGTGCTGAGGGGGTGTGCGTACGAAAGCCGGGATCGCACCGATAATACGCGAGAATTGGTCTATTACCTGCCTGTCGATGGTTATCCCTGGACTGTCGTCATCCGTTTGCCTTACGAGGTCGTCCTGGAACAGGCGACCCAGATCGCCACCCCGCTTCTGGGCTTGCAACTCGTCCTGGGGGGGGTGCTGGTCATCGTCATTCCCTTCGTCACCAATCTGGTGACCCGGCCACTCACCCAGTTGGCCGCAGCCGCCGACCGGATCGCCGAGGGAGATCTCACGCGGGCGATTCATATGCCCGGAGATGACGAGGTCGCCCGGCTTGGCGATGCCTTCGAAGGTATGCGGGTGCGCTTGAAGGATCGCCTGGAGGACCTGTCGTTGTTGCTCCAGATCAGCCAGGCGGTTTCGGCCATGTTGGAATTGCCCAAGGGGATGCCCTTTATCTTGGAAGGGGCGTTAAAGGCGAGCAACGCTCAGGTTGCCCGCATCGTCTTTCTATCGGCGGATGGGGATCCCCAGATGGTGATGGCGCGCGGTGAGCCCCGAGAGGGCTGGGGGGCGCTCGATCGGGCCTTTGCGGTTCAGGCGAGGGATAGTGAGGCCCCTGTGATTGTAGAGAATCTGATGGCATCCGAGACGCTGGCATCCCTGGCGCTTGTGGATAAGCCGGTCCGGGCGGCTATCGTCCTGCCGGTGCGCACCAAGGATCGCGTGCCAGCGGTGATGTGGGTGGGGTATCGCGAGAATCGCCGCTTCGATGCCTCGGAGGTCGATATGCTTTCCACGCTGGCCAGCCAGACCGCCGTGTTAGTGGAAAATGCCCGGCTCTTCCAGGCCGCCGAGGGAGGGCGCCGGCGATTGGTCGCTATCCTATCCAGCACCACCGATGCGGTTCTGGTGACTGATCGGGACGACTGCTTGTTGTTGGTCAACCCGGCGGCCGAGCGGGCTTTCAACATCTCATCCGACGCTGTATCGGGCTCACGGGTGGACGAGGCCGATCTGGATCCGGCGCTGGTACGGATCTTTGCAGAGCCGATGGATCAGAGCAATGCCCTGACAGAAGAGGTGCCGTTGCCCGATGGGCGGACATTGTACGCCAACGTTTCGACCATCCTGAGTGCCGATGGCGAACGGATTGGACGAGTGGCCGTGATGCGGGACGTCACACATTTCAAGGAACTGGACGAGATGAAGTCGGAGTTCGTGGCGACCGTCTCACACGACCTGCGGGCCCCCCTGACCTTCATGCGCGGCTACACGACCATGCTGCCCATGGTAGGCGACCTCTCGGACAAGCAGCGGGAGTACGTGGACAAGATCCTCCACGGCGTGGGCCAGATGAGCAACCTGATCGACGATTTGCTCGACCTGGGCCGTATCGAGGCCGGCGTCGGGCTCGAACGGAGTGTTTGTCATCTGGGGGCCATTATCGTCGAGGCAGTGGACGGTATGCGAGCCCGGGCGGCGGCCAAAGGGCTGACGCTGCGCATGGAACCGGCCGAGGGGATGGCGGTGGTGGCGGGAGATGCGGCATTGCTGCGCCAGGCGGTCACCAATCTGGTGGATAACGCGATCAAGTACACGTCCAGCGGCGGGGCGGTGACGGTGGGCCTGCGTGTCCGGGACGAGCACGCGCTGCTCCGGGTCTCCGACACCGGCATTGGGATTGCTCCAGACGACCAGGTTCGCCTGTTCGAGAAATTCTACCGGGTCAAACGACGTGACACCGCCGACATCCGGGGCACCGGTTTGGGATTGGCGATCGTCAAATCCATCGTCGAGCGCCACGGCGGCAGGGTGTGGGTCGATAGCGTGCTGAATCAGGGCAGTACATTTTACATCAACCTGCCTATTGGAGATATCGACGCGCGCTCGCTAGAGTTTCCGGAATAAAGGACGGCAGACATGCCATTAGAAATCGGCATTGTAGGATTGCCCAACGTGGGTAAGTCTACTTTATTCAATGCCCTGACCCAGGCCGGCGCCACCGTCGCGGTGTATCCATTTACCACCATCGAGCCCAATCGCGGGATCGTGACCGTGCCCGACGCGCGATTGACCCGCCTGGCAGCGATGGTCAACGCCAACCGGGACCATCCGGTAGAAAAAGTCACCCCGGCGACGGTCGAATTCGTCGATATTGCCGGCCTGGTGCGTGGCGCTCACCGAGGCGAGGGCCTGGGCAACCAATTCCTGGGACACATTCGCCCCGTCGACGCCATCGCCCTGGTCTGCCGGTGTTTCGAGGACCCCAACGTGGCCCACGTCGATGGGTCGGTGGATCCCCTGCGCGACGCCGAGGTGCTGGACCTGGAACTGACGCTGGCCGATCTCGAGGTGACGGAGCGGCGTCAGGAGAAGGTGCGCACGATGGCCAAGTCGAACCCCCGGGAGTACGCCGCCGAACTGGAGGCCCTGGAGACGTTACAGGCGCGCTTGCATGCCGGGGACTTGGTGTCAGACTGGGTGTCTCCAGGCTCGCTAACCGCCCAATTGGCCCAGGAGATAAGCCTCCTCACGGCCAAGGCGCGCATTTACGTGGCCAACGTGGGGGAAAGCGACCTGCCCGACGGCAGGCCGTTGGCCGAGATGGTGTCCAGCCGGGCAAAAGCAGAGGGTGCCGCCTTCGTGCTGCTGTGCGCCCAATTGGAATCCGACCTGGGCGAGTGGCCCCCCGACGAGGCAGTCGCCTACCGGGCCGAGGTCGGTTTGGCGCGGTCTGGCCTGGAGACGCTGGCCCGGGCCGGGTACGCGGTGCTCGACCTGATCACCTTTTTCACCATCACCGGCGGCGAGGAGGTACGGGCCTGGGCCATCCCCCGGGGCACCAAGGCATCCCAGGCAGCCGGCAAGGTGCACACCCAGATGGAACAGGGCTTCATCCGGGCCGAGGTCGCGCCCTGCGAGACGCTGGTCGAGCTGGGCAGTTGGTCGACCGCCCGTGAGAAAGGTGTCCTGCACGTCGAGGGACGGGATTACGTCGTCCAAGATGGGGACGTTTGCCTGTTTCGCTTCAGTCCGTAGTTATCGTGAACAAGTTTATCTATCCAACGTTGAGAGGAATTGACACACCCAATGGCCGAACACGGCGAACCGCTTTCCGAGCGAGAAACTGAAATTTTAGAGATGGTGGCGACCGGCGTCACGAACCGCGAGGTCGCCCAGGCGCTATACATCAGCGTGAACACTGTCAAGGTGCATCTGCGCAACATCTACACCAAGCTGGGCGCCGAATCCCGCACCGAGGCGACGATGATGGCAGTCCGCGATGGATTGATCGTCGTGGAAGGCGTCACCGACGAGATGCGGGAGACAAAAGATACGGAAACGGTGAAAATCGTCCCGGCCCCCCTGCCTCCACTCCCGCTGTTCAAACGGATCGCTCTCGTCGGTGCGCTGATCCTGGTCGTTGGCAGCATCGCCCTGACCTGGCCCCGCGCCGCGACCGAGGCCAGTGACAGATCCCAACTCCCGCTCGACAGGCCGCCCGAACAGGAGACGCAATTGGCCGCCTTGGCAAACGAATCTAAATGGGAAGAGCAAGCCCAGATGCCCACCCGCCGCGCCTACCTGGCGACAGCCGCGCTCGACGGCCGCCTGTTTGCCATCGCCGGTCAAAGCGCTGAGGGAACGAGCAGCGCGCTAGAAATTTATGATCCCGAGGGAGATATCTGGTCCCGAGGTCAGAACAAACCGACTCCGGTCACCTACGTTTCGGCAGCCGTCGTCGGTGATGAGATATATGTACCCGGGGGATGTGACGCAACCGGTCAACCGATGAGCCAGGTGGAGGTATACGACGTCGAAACCGATAGTTGGCGCGAGGTTCAGCCCCTCCCCGAACCCCGCTGCGCCTACGCTCTAACCTCACTGGACGAGAAACTCTATCTCTTCGGAGGATGGCAAAACGAGCAATACGTCGCCTCGGCCTACGTCTACGACGTAGGCGCCGACACGTGGCACGAGGCCCCACCGATGAACGTCAGTCGAGGCTTCGCAGCAGCTGCGAGTCTAGGTAATCTCATCTACGTCGTGGGCGGATACGACGGTGAGCAAGAACTCAGGACGTGCGCCACGTATGCTCCAGAGACAGAACAATGGGATGCCTGCCCTCCCCTCGCCATCGGACGGGGTGGACTGGGCTTGGTCAACCTGGGAGGGCAACTCTACGCCATCGGAGGCGGCGGATGGACCAGCTACCTGGGATTCAACGAGCGCTACACACCCGGTCAGGCAAGGTGGACGTCTATCGAAACGCCATTGGTGGGAGAATGGCGCAGCCCCGGCGTCGTTCAACTGGACACAACCTTCTACGCCATCGGCGGGTGGAGCGGCAATTACCTGAGCATCAACCAGATGTACACCGGGCTCCCCTACCGGATCTTCATCCCCGTCAGCAATAATTAGAGGACCGGACATATCGTCAACCCGGGAACTCTTCGAGGAATTAACGATCCGTCTGCTTCAGCGTTAAACTTCGCCAGACGCGCAACTGCCTCCAGCCATTGTGGCTGGAGGCCGTGCTGGATTCCAGGACCTGCCGGATGCACCAGTGCCGGACATTCCCGTCACTGTCAACCGATCTTCTGTCGGGCCTGGCTCGCGACGGCGCGCACGTCGGAGGCGTCATCCTGGGACAGGCGATCCAGGGCGGCGAGAATGGTCTCCCGGTGAGCGCGGTCCTGGGCCAGAGACCCAAACGTATGGAGGGCTGTGGCCGCGCGCTCCCGGACGGACGGATCACTGGCTCGACTCAGATCGAGGATGACCGGCAGGGCCTGGGGACCGATCTGCGCCAGAACGCGAGCGACGAAGTGGGGCTCAATTCCCTCGCGCAGCCCGAAGCGCAGGATCGGCAGCGAGAGGTCGGCGGAGACGACGAGGCTCTGGACGTACCCTTCGGCGGCAGCCAACGTCAGGGCAGTGGAGATGTAACGTCGAGCATGCGGGGAAAGCGACTCGCCGGCGCTCTCCGCCAGGCACAGGGCGCCCAGAAGTGCGGTCGAGACGAAGGCCCCGTAGCTCACACCGAGCTGGTCGAAGGTGTGGTAGACCGTCGCTATTTGCTGATGGATCTGAGGCTTTGGGCTATCGACGCCGGATAGCTGCTCGTGGATGGCGGGTAGGGCGGCGATCAAGTGGGCCAGTGCATTTTCCAGCGGCGAAATGTCTCGCCCCTCGTAGCGGCCCAATTCGATTTCGTAGGGATCGCCCCGGAGGAGGTGGAGAAAGGCCACGTGGGCCAGGGCGTAGAGCCGGTAGACGCCGTCTTCCCCACAGGCCTCGGCCTCGTCGATCGCCTGCTGAAAGATCTCCTCCGCCTCGTCGTATTGTCCCCGGTCCAGGTGTAGATTCCCCAAACCTACGTAGGCGTGGATCAGGGCCAGATGATCTTTACTCTGACGGGCCGCTATCACGCGCTGGCGAGTGATCTGCTGTATCACGTCCCATTCTCCCCACTCGCGGAGAATGGTCGGGACGGGATTGCGGAAGGCGGCGACAATCTCCTGGGGAACGTCGCGACCCGCTTCCTGCTCGGCTATGCGGTTGAGGGCCATCGCCCGGTGGTAGGCGCCCCGGACGTAGGCCGCCCACGCCTGGGTGCGGTGCACCTGGAATGCCAGGGTGGGGGGACTGAGTTCGACGATGATCTGCTGGGCTTGTTCCAGCGTCGCCTGGGCCTCTACCAGGTATCCCTGGCAAGCCTGCAACTGACCGATGGTGCACAGGGCGGCCGTGCGGCGTTGCACGGCGTCTATGGCCTCATCTATTTCCCACTGGGCCATTGCTTCACGGGCCAGGTCGAGACCCTGGGCGTATCGACCGCGCAGCAGGCTGATTTCGGCCAGGGCCAGCAGGCTGTCCCCCTGGCCCATTCGATCTTGTCTGGATTCGAAACCCTGGACCGCCTGTTGGTAGAGTGCTCTGGCCTGGTCCAGGCGGCCTTCGGCCTGGTGGCGCCGGCCGGCGCTGAGAGTGATCTGTGGATACTGGTCCGGCGGCGTCGAATCGATCTGATCCAGCCACACGGATGGCGCCTGGGCGAGCCCCTGATCGAGGAGCCGGGCGACCTCGTTTTCGTCACCCGCTTGCTGGTAGTGGACGAGGGCGGATTCCAGTTCGCCGCTCTCCTCCAGGGTCTGGGCGGCCCGCCGATGCAGGCCCTCGATCTCGGCCGCTCTGAGTTGGCGCGTCAACTCAGAGCGGAGGAATGAGCGAAAGAGCGGGTGATAGGTGTATTGAAGCGTTTGCTCTGCATCGGTGGCGCTGCCGAATACGTTCGGCCCGGACGCGGGCAACCGCTGGATGAACAGGTTGCGCTGTTCGATCTCGTTGAGCCACTGGGCCGCCTGGCGAGGGTCTTCGACGACGTTGGGGAGGTCCAGGACGGCGTGACACAGGTCTGGCGTCAGGCGGTCCAATACAGCGCTTTGCAGGAGAAAGGTCTGGACTTCTGGCGGCTGGTGGGCCAGGACCTCGTCCCGCAGGTAGGCCGAGACCCCTTCCCAGACAGTGTTGAGATTGGAAGCGAAATGCTTGAAGGCGTTGGCTGCCAGCCAAAGTGGGGCGGCCCATCCCTCGGCGCGGTGGACGATGGTCTCAATGTCGGATGGCGGGAGATTGGCGCCCGTCGTCTGGCGGAGAAAGGCCTGGGCTTCTTCAGGCGTGAAGCGCAGTTCTGGTGTGCGAATCTCCAGCAGTTGGCCCCGGATGCGTAGCCGGGGAAGTGGGAGTGACGGGTCGGTGCGGGTCAGCACGTAAAGGTGCCCGTTAGCCGGTAAGAAATCGATGATGTGCTGGAGAACGCGCAGGCTTTCGGGGTTGGTCAGGCGTTCCTCGTCGTCAAGAATGACGACCAGGGGATGGGTCTCCAACGACGTCAGCGCGTTGAGGAGATGGCCAACCGCCTGCCGGGTATCACTGTGGAGAGCGATGACGTCGCGAATCTCGTTTTGGAGCGTCGGTCTGACGTCTGGGTGGATGCGGGCGATGGAGGCTGCCAGGCCCTCCAGGAAAGTGGCCGGGTCGTTATCGACCTCACTGACCTTGTACCACGTGGCGTGCAGGTCGGGCGAGTCGCCGTTGTGGGTGTGAGCATGTAACCACTGGGAGACCAACGTGGTTTTTCCATAACCCGGCGGCGCCGATAGCAGCGTGAGCCGGGTGTCGAGTCCCTGGTCTAACAGGTTGATCAGTCGGGGGCGGATGAAGGATTCTGGGGGCGGGGTTGGCGGCGTCAGGCGGGAGGTCAAAACCAGCGAGGATGAGGAGGTGGGCGGCGTCTTTTGCTGGAGGATGCGCTGGTATAGCGCTTGCGTTTCCTCTAAAGGTTGGATGCTCAACTCTCGCTGGAGTAGGTCCTGGTAGGTCTGGTACTGGCGAATGGCCTGGGCCCGCTGACCGGTCTCCCAGTAAAGACGCATCAGCAGGCGGTGAATATCTTCCTGGAGCGGATCCAGCGTCAGGATACGGTGGCAAGTCGTGATGGCCTCGCTGTGTTGCCCCTGGCCGATGAATGCCTGGATCAAGTTGGTCAGGGCGCGCAAGCGGAGGAGAAAGAGCCGCTCTCGCTCGATGGTGACCCATTCCTCGAAATCGGGTGCGTGGAGGACGGAGAAACTTTCCAGGAAATCCCCCCGGTATAGGTCCAGCGTCTGGCGAATCTGGTGGACGTTTTGGCTCGTCGATGTAAATCGAGATTCAGAACCCTGGAAGTGCGTTTTCAGGATATTCTCAAACTCAAGCGCGTCCACCCAACAGGGCGCGCCGGGCGCCAGGCGAATCCATGAACCATCGGTGGTGATGCAGTCGTCGGGGGAGATGCCGCTCTCCTCTAACGTGCTGCGGAGTTTCCATAGCGCCCGGCGGAGATTATAGCGGGACCGGGATTGGGGGATTTCACCCCAGAACAACGTCGCCAGGTGCTCGCGGGAAAAACGCTGCCGGGGTTGACAGGCCAGGTAGATGAGCAGGGCCTGCTCTTTGCCCGCCAGGTCGTCGTCCAGCCAGCGTTCACCGTGGCGCAATTGTACTTTGCCCAGCAGGTGCAGGGTTAAGGTCGCCTGTTGCTTCTTCACTGCCGTTAACCTCTGGTGGTGGGTTGGTATGCTGGTATATTGGTATGCTGGTTGTTTTAGGGCCGGATGTCGCTGGCGGCTTCGAAACCGGCTGCCAGGGCCTTCAGGTTGATCTCGGCTGTGCCTTTGGGAACGCGCGCCCGGATAGCCTGTTCCAGCGCTTTCCTGGAGACGATATTGGTGAGGCCGACCAGCACGCCCAGGCCGACGACGTTGGCCACGAGTTCGCGTCCCGCCGCGTCCCGGGCCAGGGTCGTCATCGGTACGTGCACCGCTTGGGTGGTGGGGGCACGGTTGACGTGGTCTTGATCCAGGATCAGCAACCCTCCCCGGGCCATCATCCGGCCATAGCGATCGCAGGCTTCCTGGCTCATACAGAGCGTGATGTCCGCCTCGATGACCTTGGGGTAGTTGATCTCTTGATCCGATATGACGACTTCTGACCGGCTGGCCCCGCCCCGGGCCTCGGGCCCGTAGGATTGGGTCTGCACGACGTTTTTTCCATCGCGAATGGCTGCCTCGGCCAGCAGGATGCCGGCCAGGATGGTGCCCTGTCCGCCCGTACCGGCGACTCGAATCTCGTAACGGGTGCTCACTTCGCCACCTCCGCCTGCGCTCGCTCGATCACCTGATCGTAGAGCTTAGTATACTCCGGGATGTCTCGATCGACAAATATACCCCGCACGATGAGACCTTGTTTTTCTTCCTCGCTCATTTTCTCCGCCTTGTTCTGGGACACGCTCTGTTCCTTGAGCCGGGCCATCATGTCGGGCGCCTTGCCCCACCGGTTGATGCGGCCCAGCGTGGTGTGACAATAGGAGACCGCCTCGACGACCGAAAAGCCATCATTGCCCAGCGCCTGGGCGATGTATTTTTCCAACTCGCGCACGTGGTAGACGGTGCTGCGGGCGACGAAGGCCGCCCCGGCCGCGATGGATAGTTCGGCGATGGGGAATGGTTGTTCGATGTGGCCATAGGGAGCTGTGGCTGCCTGTGCGCCGATGGGCGTCGTGGGGGAGTATTGCCCGCCGGTCATCCCATAGATGAAGTTGTTGACCACGATGGACGTGATCCCGATATTGCGCCGGGCGGCGTGAATGAAGTGATTGCCGCCAATAGCCAGGGCGTCGCCATCCCCCATGACGGCGATGACCTTCATATCTGGGCGCACCATCTTGAGCCCGGTGGCAAAGGCCAGGGCGCGGCCGTGGGTGGTGTGCATAGTGTTGAAATCGGCGTAGACCGGCATACGCCCCGTGCAGCCGATGCCAGAGATCACGGCGACGTCGTTTTTGTCGATCTGAAGCGCGTCGATGGTCCGGATGATGGCGCCGAGGACGATGCCGATGCCGCAACCGGCGCACCAGACGTTGGGAAATTTCTTGTGATGACGCAGGTAGCGCTCGTGGACGCGAGATCCGTGTTTTGGATTGCTTGTCATGTGTCTAAACCTCCATAGCAGCCAGTATATCGACCGGCTTGATCATTTCGCCATCAGCGCGGGTGACGCGCCGGACCTTGTGTCGGCCCACTACACGCTCCACCTCCAGCGCCACCTGTCCCCGGTTCATTTCCGGCACGATGACGCGGTGCAGGCGGGCGGCGGCGTGTTCGACGATCTCTTTGGCGAAGGGCCATATCGTCTTGAGCTTGAGATAACCGACCTTGCGGCCTCGCGCCCTGGCCTGCTCTACCGCGTAACGGGCCGAGCGGGCCGTCACACCATAAGCGATGACGAGAATCTCGGCTTCTCGAATGCCGTCGGCCTCGTAGAGCAGGATGTCGGAGAGGCCCGTGTCTATCTTGCGGAATATCCGGTCCAGCCAGGGCTGCACCTCGTCCAGGCGATTGGTTGGGTAACCCCGCTCGTCGTGGTGCAGACCGGTGATGTGATAACGATAACCCTCTCCAAAGGGAACCAGGGGCGGTACGTCGGCCGGGAAGTTTTCGTAGGGCTTATACCATTCCGGCGGCACCGTCGTGCTGGCCCGGTCGATGCATTCGATGTCGTCGGGGGCGGGTATGTCGACCCGCTCTCGCATGTGACCGATGACTTCATCCATCAGCAGAATGACCGGGGTGCGATATCGTTCCGATAGGTTGAAAGCCTTGATAGTCAGGTCGAACGTCTCTCGAATGGATGAAGGGGATAGGGCGATGATGGGGTAGTCGCCGTGCGATCCCCATCGCGCTTGCATCACGTCCCCCTGGGAGGGGGCGGTGGGGCGCCCGGTGGATGGACCCAATCGCTGCACGTCGACGATCACACAGGGGATTTCGGTCATGGCGGCGTAGCCGATATTTTCTTGCATCAAACTCAAGCCCGGCCCGGACGTGGCCGTCATCGACTTGGCCCCGCCGACCGAGGCGCCGATGATGGCGGCCGCCGAACTGATCTCATCCTCCATCTGGATGAATTTTCCGCCGACCTGCGGGAGGCGCCGGGACAGCACTTCGGCGATCTCGGTGGCAGGCGTAATGGGGTAACCGGCGAAGAAGCGACAGCCGGCGGCAATCGCTCCTTCGGCGCAGGCTTCGTCGCCCTGCATCAATCTTGTGCTTGGTTTCGACGTTTGTTTGGCGGTCATTGGGTTTTCTCCTTCGATTCTTCCACCTCATCCGATTTTTCTGACTCAATATCTGTGACGAAGATGGCGAAGTCCGGGCAGTGGAGTTCACACCACCGGCAAGCAGTGCATTTCTCCGGGTGGGCGACGATGACCCGTGCGTTCGGTCCTTGCGCCAAAACCTGGGTGGGGCAGAAGGTGACGCACAGCTCGCATCCTTTGCACCAGTTGGGGAAGAGTGTCACACGACCGCGCGGTAGCCGCTGTTTCGACTTGGGCTTGCTCTTCTCCGCCTCCTCGCCCTTAACGTTTACAGCCGTTGTCTCATTCATCTATCGTAAGCTCCTTGCCAGGTATCCATCACAAGGATACCTTATCTCATATGGGTGTGTTTCATTTCATTCCGCTTGAGTGCACAATCGCATTATCGCACAAAAAAGAGCTTTGAGCCAGTGATGTGCGTCAGGGAAAGGTGATGAGGAATGGAACCCGGTGCGCGCTCTATCCCCCTCGGGGCGCGTACACGGGCGCTTGCTAATTTTGACAGAAAAGGTAAAACTGTTTACAATCGTAACTACTCAGACCAGCCCTTTGCTGTGCTGGAGAATGGGGGTTTGGGGTGTGTGGCGGTCGCGAAGCGACCGCCACACACCCCAAACCCCCGTCTATCCGCTGCAAACGGGCAGCAGGCTGAGTAGTTACTTAAAATCTACTTATTGCGTTGCTACGTTGGATGCGCCCTTTTAGATTCTGCTTTGATTCGGGAGGTTGTTGATTTGATGTCTGAATGTTTGGAAGGTCTGGTCGTCAAGGCCCAGAGCGGGTTTTTCACCGTTCACACCGAGGCCGGCGATTACGTTTGCCGGCTGCGAGGGCGACTGAAGCAAGAGTGGTTGGATACGGACCTGGTAGCCGTCGGTGATCGCGTTTGTATCAGCGTGATTGATGAGGGAAAGGGCATGATCGAGGAGATTGCCGAGCGGGAACGTGCGTTGAGCCGCCTGGCTCCCCTGGCGGGGGGGCGCGGGTCTCGACGCGGGGATCGGAAAGGCTATCTGGCGGAGCGGGAACAGGTGATTGTTGCCAATCCGGATCAGGCGGTTTTCGTGCTGGCGTGCGCTCGCCCCGCGCCCAGTCTGCGCATGCTCGACCGATTGCTGGTGGGCGCGGAGTTGCAGCGCATCCCGCCCCTGGTATGCGTCAACAAGGTGGATCTGGTGGACGACGTGGCGGCGAAGGCGCTCTTTGGCGTGTACGAGGAGATCGGCTACTCCGTGCTCTACACCAGCGCCGTGACCGGCGAAGGGGTGGAGGTGTTGCGTGATCGGTTGCAAGGGAAGATCTCGGCTTTGATGGGACCTTCCGGTGTGGGTAAGACCAGTTTGCTCAACGCGATGCAACCGGAACTGGGATTGCGCGTAAAAGAAGTCAGCGAGGCGACCGAGAAAGGACGTCACGCCACCGTCGTCCCGCAGCTCGTCTCGCTGGATGCGGGGGGATGGGTAGCCGATACACCCGGCATTCGGGCGCTGGCCTTTTTCGACGTGGATCCGGAGGAATTAGACGCCTATTTCCCCGACATCGCCCGTTGGGTTCCCGATTGTCGCTTTTCCGATTGCACCCACACGGTGGAACCGGGGTGCGCCGTCCAACAAGCGGTGATGGAGGGCGAGGTGGACGATCACCGCTACGAGAGTTACGTTCGCTTGCGCGAGGAGCATCAGAAACTGGCCGACATGTATTGGTGGGGCATCCAGGAGTAGTCGCTGACTATCCAGCCATCGGTTACACATTTGAGCCGCCAATGTCTCTTTTGGGGTCTCGCTTCTATCTGGGTCAGAATAAGTGTGATATAATAGATACGTGTGATGTCTAGTAAATTTGGAGAGGAATAAATAATAAATGGAACAATCTGTAACAGCAGAAGAGAAAGTGCGATGGCATAGCCATTCCATCGAGGAGACGAGCGAGGAGTTGGAGACCGATGCCAAAGCCGGTCTCACAGCGGACGAAGTCCAGGCACGCCTGTCTCGCTATGGCAAGAACGAACTGACCGAGCACCCTCGCCCTGGATTCTGGCAATTGTTGTTTTCCCAATTTAACGACTTCATCGTCCTCATCCTGATCGTCGCTTCCCTCGTCTCGTTGTTGTTGGGCGAGCGGATCGAGGCTGGAGCCATCATGGCCATCGTGATCCTCAACGCGATCCTGGGCGTGATCCAGGAGAGCAAGGCGGAGGAGGCGTTGGCGGCGTTGAAGAAGATGGCGGCGCCGGAGGCCCGGGTCTTGCGGGATGGGCACCGGATCACCGTTCCGGCTCGAGAGTTAGTCCCTGGCGACGTCGTCTTTCTCGAAGCCGGCAATTACGTGCCGGCCGACCTGCGCTTGATCGAGACGATTAACCTC
>DSAR01000124.1 GCA_011046405.1 Chloroflexota bacterium
CAATTGCCCCCTCTGACGCTGTTGAAAGAACCGGAAGGGCCAGCTCTGACCGACGAGGAGATTCGCAGAAAATCGAACATCATTCAGAAAACACTGGCCCAGTTTGGGGTACCGGTCGAGATCACCGAAGTGCGCGTGGGGCCGGCCGTCACCCAATTTGGCGTTACACCGGGTTACGTGGAACGCCGAGACAGCAATCGCAAGATCCGGGTCAACCAAATCAGCACCCTATCCGACGACCTGGCGCTGGCGTTGGCTGCTCCCCGCATCCGCGTCGAGGCCCCCGTTCCCGGGCGGCCCTACGTCGGCATCGAGGTGCCCAACAGCAACGTGCAAACCGTCAGCCTCCGCGAGGTGATGGAGTCGGAGGACTTTCAAAAAATCAACTCGGCCCTCGCCGTCGCTCTGGGGCACAACGTCGCCGGAGATCCAGTGGCTGCCGACCTCTCGACCATGCCTCATCTCTTGATCGCCGGCACCACCGGTTCGGGAAAATCGGTCTGCATCAAAGCGCTCACCACTTGCCTGGTCTATAACAACAGCCCCGACAAACTGCGGCTGGTGATGATCGACCCCAAGATGGTCGAACTGATGCGCTTCAACGGATTGCCACACCTCTACGGTCACGTCGAAGTCGACCTGGAACGGGTGGTCAAGGTCCTGCGCTGGGTCGCCTGGGAGATGGATGCCCGATACAAGCGTTTCGCCAAAGTCGCGGCCCGCAACATCGACGAATACAATCAGCTGGCGAGGGATAAAGACGAAGCGCCCTATCCCCGCATTGTGGTATTGATCGACGAGCTCTCTGATCTGATGATGCTGGCGCCGGAAGAGGTCGAGCGCACGATCTGCCGTATCGCACAGATGGCCCGGGCGACCGGCATCCACCTGGTCGTGGCGACGCAGCGTCCCAGCACCGACGTCGTCACCGGGCTGATCAAAGCCAACTTTCCCGCCCGCATCTCCTTCGCTACCGTCAGCCAGACCGATTCCCGCGTCATCCTCGATATGTCGGGCGCCGAGACGTTGATCGGTCAGGGGGATATGCTCTACCTGTCCGCCGACGCCGGTTATCCCGTTCGTCTCCAGGGATGCTACGTGTCGGAAGATGAAACCGATCATGTCGTGCGCTTCTGGCGCGAACAGGTCGGATTTACCGAACAACAAGCGCCCTGGGAGCGCCTCCTCCAGAAGGGAGTCCTCAGCGACAGCGATGAGGATGGAGATGAAACCGACGACCTGTTAGAAGAAGCGATCGAATTGGTTCAAGAAAGTGGCAACGCCTCGGCCTCGCTCCTACAACGCAAGCTGCGTATCGGTCACCCTCGCGCCGCGCGCCTGATGAAACTGATGGAAGAAATGGACGTCATCGGGCCGCCCGTGCAGGCCGGACGCTCCCGCCGGGTAATCATCGGGGAAGAAGAGGACCAGGACGCATGACCCTATTGATTGGCACCAGTGGCTTCAGTTACAAGGATTGGGTCGGCCCCGTGTATCCCGAGGGCCTGCCAAAGGGAGAATGGCTCCCCTATTACGCCGCCGAGTTTCCTACCTGCGAACTCAACTTCAGTTATTATCGCATTCCCAGCGCCAAGACGCTGGCACAGATCGGGGCGAAAGTTCCCGAAGGCTTTCTATTTTCCATCAAGGCCTTCCGGGGCATCACCCACGAGCGGGAAGAGCCTCAGCCCCAGATCGCTCAATTCACCCAGGCCCTGGAACCGTTGATCGAGGCGAAGCAGTTCGCCTGCGTGCTGCTCCAATTCCCCTATTCCTTCCACGCCAACCCAGCCAACCGGGAATATCTCAAGCAGGTGAGAGAGGGCTTCGGTGATTTGCCAGCCGTGCTCGAATTCCGCTCCAAGGAATGGATCTCGGGGCAGACGTTCGACGAGCTGCGCGCCCTCAATCTGGGCTTCTGCTGCGTCGATCAGCCCCGCTTCGACAAACTCGTGCCGCCGGTAGCGGTCGCCACGGCCCCCGTGGCCTACGTACGCTTCCACGGGCGCAATCGCGCCAAGTGGTGGCGCCACGACGAGGCCTGGGAACGCTATGACTACGCCTACCGTGACGAGGAATTGGCGGAGTGGGTGCCCAAGATCGAACAACTGGATGATCGAGCCCAACTGACCCTGGTCTATATGAACAACCACTGGCAAGGCCAGGCCGTGGGCGCGGCACGACAATTGAAAAAACTCATGGAGGAAAAATCTAATGGCAAAAACAGTACAGGTTAAATGGATCGAAAAAAGACAGTTCGTCGGCATCGACGGCAGCAAACATTCCGTCGTGATGTCGTCGCAAGACAGCGAAAACGGCGTCGGGATGAGCCCGTCACAAATGCTGCTGCTCGCATTGGGCGGATGCACATCTTACGACGTAGTGGACATCCTGGAGAAAAAGCGCCAGACGATCACGGGATTGGACGTCACCGTCACCGGAGAACAGGACAACGACCCGCCCTGGACCTACCGCAAGATTCACATCCAATATACCGTGCGGGGAAAAGGGTTGAAGGAGAAAGCCGTCCGCGACGCCATCGAGCTCTCGGAGAAGAAGTACTGCTCCGTCGCCGCAACGCTGCGCGGCGTGGCAGACATAACCTACGAGTACACCATCATCGAAGATGAATAAGCCCTTACAGAAACCATATCGACAAACTTACACCAGCTTACTCACTCAAGCCACCCCGGCGAATGAATTCGCGTGCTGCCGCGCGTCAGTGACGCGGTGCAAAATCCGCCTTCGCGGATTGACTTCCAGTCACCGAAGGGCGCCGTTGCACGCGGTTTCAACCGCCGTGGGACTCGAAGTTAACGTTGTCAAGGTCGTTACGTCTATGGTTAACTACTCGGATATCTACATGGGGAGGTATTGTCGTGAGCAAAAAAAGGTGGGTGGTAAGTCCATCCAGAGGAAAGGGAGCAAAGGTCCCCGATCAACTGAAGCAGGAAATGGAACAGAAGGCGAACGAGTTGATCGAATCGGTTCTCAAGCCGCAACACGTGCAGCCACCACCCGAGGACGCGAAATTCAACTACATCGTCGACATATACACCAAGTGGTACCGGCACTATTTCTACTTTTGCTCCCTGTACCGCGTGCCCGGCGCCCCGGACCCCGACGCGTCGTTCGAGGAGAAGTTTGCGCGCCTGGAACACGTGGGCGAGGGGCAGTTCAACCTGTCCTATATGCGGCACACGGGGCAATGGTTTGAGCTGGCGCGGGGCATATCGCTGGAACAGGTCCTGGATCGGATCGCGAGTGGTGGAAATTTCTACCCGTGAGATTTTTCAAGTTCCAGCAAGTTGTCGGGGAGAGATACAAAAGACTTCGGAAATCTGGATTCGCTTCTCTCTGACAGGCAGCCGGGGAGAATCGCCGTCCACCAGCTAGAGAGATCGTTAACATCAGGTTTGGCCCCCAGCCCTGAATCGCACAACTAGAACTCGAATCGTATGTAGGGGATTGGTCATCCGCCAGGGCCATAATTCGATGTTCCAGTTATGCGGTTTAACAGCGCTGGTCAAAGGTCACGTTAATGCGGGCGATGGGGTTGGTTTCGCCCAACGCCATCACCCGCCAAGGGCGGCCTAATGGCGTACGACTAGCGGCAGGTACATTTGGCCGATGCCTTCTCACAGAGCGACCTGGATAGTGTTATTTGACGACATTGGATCAGAAATTACGCAGGGTGAGCGGCAAGTAGATGTGGTTCTAGAGAGCCGTAGATGTGAAACTTATCCGTCGGCAACCAAACGAAGAAAGCATCCTTTCCGCCGTTGTGGGATGTGTCGAAGGGATTGACGGAGGTGGGAAAGTCGTCCGCTTCAGTCTCACCGGTGACGTAGACGTTGCCTCCCGCATCCACGGCGAGGGCGATCTCGGCGCCGTTGTCCCCGCCCAGGTAGGTGACGTAGGCCAGGGTGCGCCCATCGGCGCTCACCTTGACCCCGTAGGCGTCAACGTCGGCCTGCCCCAGAGCGGTGTCAAAGGCGTCCCCCGTGATGGGAAAGTCGCTTGAGCTGGTGTGCCCCACCACGTAGACCTGACCGTCCGGGTCCACCACGATATCCCAGCCATAGTCAAGGCTCCCACCCCCAGGTAGCCTGAGTAGAGCAACCCATTGCCCGCTGCGTTCAGTTTGGCCACGAAGGCGTCAGCGTAACCGCCGTTGTGCTCGGGGCCAAAGACGCCAGCCGTGAGGGGGAAATCAGCCCCGGAAACCGTCATGCCCGTCACGTAAGCGTTCCTCTCCCCGTCCACCAGATCAACTCAAGGAAAACGAAGCTGGAGCGGACAGTGATCTTGCGTCCGCTGATGCGCGTGATAAACCGTGCAGCGGGCAACCTCGTGCGTCTCAACCCCCTTGGATCTGCTTCGTTTTCCCCATCGCTTCTCGTGATTGTCTATATGATAGGCTGGCTATATAATAGAATGTGATTGGGATTGTTGCTATAGAGCACCAATTCACCCCAGTTCTTTTGCCGGTCGAAGGATCAGCTGCTCACGTGATGGCCCGCAGCCCTATCTGTATGTCCTGGGGAGCTGTGGCCGGTCTCCCGACCGAGCCACAGCGGGCACGGTCAGGAGACCGGCCCGAGCGAGTTTGCCCCGGTTTATTGAGATGATACGCCCGCAGCCCTAACTGTATGTCCGTTTTATAATGAGCAAGTGTTCAAGAATAAAACAGGAGGCCAATCATGCTTGAACGATGCTACGACAAATTGTTTGCTCTATTATTAGTATTGACGCTGCTGGCGCTCACACCGACAGGCCTGGTCGCGCAGATCACCTTCTATTGCAGCGCTGTGGACGAGATCCCACAAGCCGAATGTGAGGCGCTGACAGCCCTATATGACGCCACCGACGGTTATAAGTGGGCTGACAACGACGGCTGGCTGGTGACGAACGAAGCATGCGCCTGGCACGGGGTCACGTGCCGGGATGGCCATGTGGTGGCGCTTGACCTGTCCGAAAACCGACTGAACGGCCCACTCCCGCCTGAAATCGGCGACCTCACCGGGTTGACAATACTTGCTCTATCCAGCAACCAACTGAGCGGCTCCATCCCGCCCGAGCTTGCTAATCTCACCGCGCTGACGGAACTTCACCTGGGCGACAACCCATTGAGTGGTCCGATCCCTGCTTGGATCGGCGACCTCACTGCGCTGACAGGACTTTACCTATGGGGCAACGAATTCAACGGCCCCATACCGCCCGAACTTGGCAACCTCACCGGGTTGACGATACTTGCCCTGTCCAACAATCGACTGAGCGGCTCCATCCCGCCCGAACTTGGCAACCTCACCGCGCTGAAGGAACTTTACCTGTGGAACAACGAACTCAAGGGCTCTATCCCGCCGGAGCTTGGCAACCTCACCCCGTTGACCATGCTGGCCCTGTCCGAAAACCAACTGAGCGGCTCCATCCCGCCGGAGATCGGCAACCTCATCACATTGACGGAACTTCACCTGGGCGACAACCAATTGAGTGGTCCAATCCCTGCCTGGATCAGCGACCTCAAGGCGTTGAAAGTACTTTGGCTGTCCAAAAACCAACTGAGCGGCCCCATCCCGCCCGAAATCGGCGAACTCACCACGTTGGAGAGGCTTAACCTGCACGACAACCAACTGCACGGCCCCTTGCCCCCCGAAATCGGCAATCTCGCCGCGTTGACGGAGCTTTGGCTACACGATAATGAGTTGAGCGGCCCGATCATCCCCGAAATCGGCCACCTCACCGCGTTGAAGTCGCTTCACCTGACCAACAATCAACTGAGTGGCTCTATACCCTCCGAGATCGGCAAACTCACCAATCTGGAGTGGCTGGCTGCATCTCGAAACCGGCTCAGCGGCCCGATCCCGCCGGAAATTGGCAACCTCACGGCGTTGATCATACTGGTGCTGTCCGAAAACCAATTGAGTGGCACTATCCCGCCCGAACTTGGCAACCTCAGCGCGTTGGAGTCGCTATATCTGGCCGACAACCAACTGAGCGGGGAACTGCCCGTCGCGTTGACGCAATTACAGGCATTGCAGACATTCACCTTCGACGAGCCTGACGTCCACGTACCGCCAGACGGCCCCGTGCCCGCGTGGCTCGCCAGCTTTGGTCATCCCAGCGGAAAAGTCCCGAGCAGCGACACAAGACGATCAGAAATTCGCGAGACGCTTCCCTACCTTCTAAATTTGCTGATCGTATTGGCCGTGGTGGGCGCCCTGATATTTATGTGGACTGAAAGATGGCGGCGACCGAAATCAGCGCCCTACGAGGCTGAGACAGCGCCCCGAGGCATCACAGCGCAAGAGACACGCACCGGCTTGATGATCACCTATCACTCACCCATACTTAGACGCCTTTTCGCACTGGCCTTCCTCGCGGTGATTTTGTTCATGTCCGGGCAAGAAATCGTTTCAGGCCAATATTTCAGGGAGACTCGACTGGGGGTGCTCTTTATCCCGATCATGATGCTCTTTGCTTATGGGTTATTAGCGACGTTACTGAACAGCACAAGCATTCAGGCCGAAGAGGGAATGTTGACCATCCGCCGTGGCCCGATCCCCATGCCGGGCAATCGAGAGGCGCCGCTGAGAGAGATCACCCAGATCTATTGCCAGGAGAAAGTCCACCGTTCGCGTCGAACATCGCGCCGCAGCTACAGCTATGCGCTGTATGCCATCATGCGCAAGGATGGTGAAAAGATACACCTGATCAGCTTCTCGAAACCGGCCCAGGCGCGCTATGTCGAACGGCAACTCGAGCGCCACCTGGGCATTCAGGACGTTTGGGTAGGCGGAGAATTCCCCAAGTGAGGAGACAGGTTGAAGGGGCCCTGTCCTTGCCCACCGAAAGGGTGACGCTGCGAGGAACGGGAGTCTGGGTGCGATTCATCGCACTTTGCGTTCTGCTGACGTGATACCGAGCGCCCGAAGCCAACTATCGCCTTCTTGACCAATCTCTTCATCCTGGAAGCAATAGTTGTGTTTCCGGATCAGTTCCGACAACTCATCACACAATCTCTCTAACACGCGCCGCTGAAAGCTCAACAGCCGTTCAAGTTGCTCGGAATCCTGGGCCAGTTCGAGCGCGCGGGAAAAGTGCGGCAAGCACAGGCCAGACGTCTCGTCCAACGCCGTCGCCAACCGCGCGTCATTCAGATACTTGAGCAGCGTCTGGATGGCAATGTCCTCCATCGTCCGGCGGTGCACACAGGCCGGGCACTCGGCGGAAGGGCGCAGTCGCTGTAGAATGTTCCGGGTATACTGACGCACCCCTCGTCCCAACGGTGCGACGTCGATGGCTTCCAGCACGGCGTTGAGCAGATCACGCTGGATGATGGCCATGCCCAGAACGACGCCATGCCTCTCGGTCAGCATCCAAGCGTGGGTATTGCAGTATCCGCGCGCGTCGCGCAGGTCAGCCCGCACGTCAGGGTCATTGATGTGCTCGTACATCGTGTTATCCAAGTAGCTGCGCACGAACGCAAGTGACACCCGGCACAAGGGACAACCTGTCTTTGTGCAGGCCTCGATCAGGTCAGAATATAGCCTATCCTTGGTGCTCGTTTCCATAATTCAATAACGGGCGTATTCACGCTTCAACGTCATTCCAGCAATCTGTCGGAAAGAAATACAAAAGACTTCGGAAGTCTCTCAGAATCCCTACTTGGCAATTTCGAACCGATTCTGACACCTTGACGCGCATAAAACGGCTCGATCAAGACTCCCGAAGTCTAAGTTTTGTTCTCTCCTGCCAAACGACAACCTGCTAGATGGGGGCTGTCCAGGTTCGCTGATTCGCCTATTCGCTGATTCGCCTATTCGCTGACTCGCCGATTCGCTGACTCGCTGATTCGCTGACTCGCTGATTCGCCGATTTGCTGACTCGCCTGATATGCCATCGTGCCGAAGCGAGTCAGGACGACCGCGCCCAGCCCCAGGCTGCCCAAGACGATGGTGATGAGCCATCCCAGGGGCGCCAGGCATAGGAAGGTATCTAGCCCGGTGATGATCAGGGTGATCACCAGCGTCCCCAGCCCAGCGGCCCACATAGACGTGGCGTCGGTGCTGGACACTTTAAGCGCTTCCATCAGGCGTTCGCCGACCAGCAAACCGATACCAATCCAGCCAAACAGCGTGGCAGCCATCAGGCCCAGAGCCACCAAGATGGCTACTGGCGCCAGGCAAATGGTCAAAGCGAGGACGACAATGAGCACCGTGATGGCGAAAGCGGCTAACAAACCAATACCCAGACTGGGGCCGGGTTCGGCGATCACCGTCTGTTTGATACGGGACGTCTGTTGAGGCCAAATCAGGGCCACTAATCCACCCACCGCCGCCAGGACCAGGAGGGTCGCCACCGTCCGGATGGCTCTGAACGACCAACTCAATGCTCTCCCGGGGATCGTAGTCCAGAAGCGAGAGAAACGCGCGGGATGGGATAAGGTGAATCTGAAATCGAAAGGAAAGCCTTGGATCAAGTCCCCATCGACGCGAGCGTCTTCGTCCCGCTCTAAGTTGCAGTTGAAGTTACACAGGACGTTTCCTTCCACGACAGCATGTTCACCCAGGTAGATGTCTCCGCCGGAGACGATGAGGTCTTCCTCAACGCGACCCTCTATCTCGGCGTTGCCGTTCCAGACGATGACAGAACCTTCCACGTAGCTGCCCTGTTCCAGGGTGACGTCGCCACCAAAGACGATCAGGTCTCCTTCCAGATTTTTGTCGCTTTCCAGAGTATAGTCCTCGTTCCAGATGACGACGTCGTCACCAGGCGGGGCGGACGTGTCGGCCATCGCTGGCATAGCCAGCAAGATCAGCCAGACAGTCAAAATCAAGGATAACCAGATCAACCGACGTGTTTTCATAAAGTTGCCTCCAGGGCTTCTTCAGGCCTTTTCAGTCATTGGCGACTTCGATCAAGCGTAAATTGCCGATGCCGGTCGTGATTGCGATGCGTACCTCGATTTCCGTATCGCCAAATGCATCGTTGACGTAGGCGTTGCCCTCTCGTCGCAGTCCTTCGACGTCCACGTTGGTCAAGCCGCCTTCCGTTTTGACTTCGATCCCGACGTCATCAGGCAGGCGCAACGTGAGAGAACCGACACCGGCCGTGATCTGCACGTCGGCCGAGCGGGCCCAATCGCCAGTGAAGTCGAGAGTGATGTCGCCAACGCCGCCCTGTACCTTCACCTGTTCCGGGCTCACGTTGCCGATGCCAGTGATCTCTATCTTGGAAGCGCCCGCATTGAGCGCCAGGTTTTCCATCTTAGTCTTGACGGGTTCGTCGAAATGAATGTTGAAATTGCCAGCGCCAGCGTCTACATCGAGTGCAGTGATCTGTAATCCAGTGAAATCTAGGTCGCCCTTGCCTGCGCCCAGATCCAGGTCGATTTCCAGGAGCGCAGCGGGTGAGAATTTAAGATTCCAATCGTTGCGGGTGTTCCCGGTGGGAATACCCCAGTTTCCTTTGACACCCCCTTGTTCGACAGTCAACACGCCGTCGTCGTACGCGACGATCGGTTCCCACTGTTCAACGTTGTAGCGGAAGCGAGCGGCTAAAAGCGTATCAGCTTCTCCAGCCTCGATTTCGAGCTCTCCGGCGCCAAAGAGGATGTTGACAGTGGCGAACTCGGCGCCAGACAAGGGGATCTCTTCTCGCTTGGTTTGCATTTCACCCACCTCAATCGTGGGAATGTTGATGTCGATGTTGATATCTGGGATGTTAGGCACAATGCAGCAGGCGAGGCTGCTGGTGGCCAAGAACAGGCCCGTGATCAGTATGCTAAGTGATCTCATCTATACCTCTTTCCACATAACTAGCGTGTGACTTGCAATCGCCGCAGCGTACCAATCCACAAACCGTTCAGCGTCACCGCGATAGCAAGGCCCAGGACCATAGCGACGGCCAATGGGATGGCTAGACTTTCCAGGATGACCAAAAAGGCGCGCGCCATTGTAGCCGTGAAGGACAGCATCTGGCTGACGATTGCTGGCCCGGCTTGGACAACCAACGGCACGATACCGGTTACGTTTAGCAGGCCCAGCAGTAACGGAGCCACGATCAAGAGCGCCAGGGTCACCGTCCCCAGCGATAGCGTGGTGAACCCGATGACAGTCTGGCGAACTTTTTGCTGGCGTTCCAGGCGGGCCATCACTTGCACACGTATGCGGACCGGCGGCTCCAGCATTGGCGCGGCCTTGAATAATTGGTCGAGGACCTGTAACCTGTGCCACTCGGCCCGGCAATTTTCACACACTCTCAAGTGTTGGTCCAAGAGAGGCGCCATCGCCTCGTCCAAGACATCGTCCTGTCGTTCGCACATCATTTCATAGGCCTGTTTACATTGGATATGGGTCATGTTCTCTCTCTCCTTCTATCAATTCGGCCAGGCTACGTCGCGCACGAAAGAGCCGTGATTTGACGGCGCTCACCGTCAGATCGAGCGTCTCGGCGATCTCCTCGTACGAGTAATCATACCAATAGAGCAACGTAATCGCAACGCGATCGGTGGGCGAGAGCACGTCCAATAGCTGTTGGATGTGTTTCGCCCGTTCTTGCTTGGCGACGACGCTTTCGGGATTGGGGCTGTAACTGGCCAGGTGGACCATCGTTGGTCCGGTCGTTGCATCATCGGTCGTGGCGATTTCATCCTTGAAAGACAGCCACGTGATGCGCCGCTTCCTGAGCTGGTCGATGCAGTAGTGAGAGGCGATAGAGAAAAGCCACGTGCTGAACGGGCGATTGGGGTCGTAGCTCTGCAAATATTTGTACGCCCTCAGAAACGCCTCTTGTGCAGCTTCCTCCGCCTCGGCAGCGTTGCCCAGCATCCGATACGTCAAATTATAGACCGGTTTTTGATATGCGTTAACCAGGTGACCAAAGGCGACCTGATCTCCCGCCCGCGCCAGCCTAATCCATTCGTTTTCGTTGTTCACACCTGTGCTCCATAAACCTGACTTTCAGGCCTTGACATGCTTTATTACGTATCATACCATCAAAGGTTGCATCGGGGTAACTGCTCTGCCTACCGTCCGTTTGCAGCGGATGGGCGGGGGCCCCCGCTCTCCATCGCAGCAAGGGACTGGCCTGAGCAGTTACGCATCGGGATAATATGGAAATTGAGTCAGCGGAAGCTTGCACAAGCCAAAATTTCGGGGTATAATGTGCGCGGGAGGTCGAAAGAATTATGCCATTATATGAATATCAATGTGAAAATTGCGGTGTCCGGTTTGAACGCCATCAACGTATGGCCGAAGATCCAGTCAAGGTCTGCCCCGATTGTGAAGGCAGCGTCCATCGCCTCATTCACCCCGTAGGCATCATCTTCAAGGGATCCGGCTTCTACGTGACCGACAATCGAGCGAAGTCGAGCACAGCCAGTCCAGCCAACAAGACATCCGCACCTTCGGAAGAAACCTCATCCACGTCATCTGACTCTAGCACCACCACCACCAATAGCAGTAACAGCGAAAAAAGTAAAAGCAAGAGCAAGAGCAAGTAATTCCGCCAACACTACAAACGCGGGCGTGGCGATTGTCGTCACGCCCGCGTTTAACGTCGGGATCAAAGTCATCTACCCAGAGATCACAACTGGAAGCCTCCACTGGCCTGGATAACCTTCTGATTATAATCGGTCACGTAAGTCAGTAATTTCCTCTTTATCCGGCGCCACTCATCCGAAGCGAGAACTTTTTCCAGGTTATCCAATTCTTCCACCACACCACCCTGGAGAATTTGCGGATGATCGCCATATTGCGTATACCAAGCGTCGGTGGGACGAATCCCCAGTTTGATCAAACCCGGGCCAAACTCTCGCATGATGAACTCGAAGTACTCGTCCTCTCGCCCTGGGCGTATGTTCCAAGACATTAGAAGTTTATACATATTTTCCTCTTGTCAAACCGCCTCCCTCGCTCTCATTTCACCTTCTCACTCTCACTCACAACCCAAAATCATCATCGCCTGCTCGGCTTGAGATTTCCAAATTGCGGGAGGAT
The DNA here is from genome assembly GCA_011046405.1 of Chloroflexota bacterium. Classification (GTDB taxonomy): domain Bacteria; phylum Chloroflexota; class Anaerolineae; order B4-G1; family B4-G1; genus DSAR01. Next base: position 12,003 of record DSAR01000124.1, read on the forward strand.
TTAGGTCTAAGAATTGCTGGTACGTCTCACAGGCAGTCTCCACATCCCCGCTCTGGGCATAGGCGCTCGCCAGGGCGTAGTTGGCCTCCGGCGATTTCGGCGCGTTATTGAGCGCCTGTTTCAGGGCCTCGATCGCTGCATCGTAATTCGCCTGCTGGAGATAAACGTTTCCTATCCCAATCAAAGCTTCTGGCATGCCCTCTCGTAACGCCAGCGCTTCTTCAAATTCAGCGATCGCTTTGCTCAATAGCTCTGCATTGGGGGGCGCCATTTGATCTGCTGGCAGGGCGAGGGTTAGATAAGTCGCGCCCAACTGATAATGGGTATCAGCGTCTTCAGGGTCCAGCGCCAATGCAGCCTGGAATTGGGGGAGCGCTGCGCTGGGGTCCTGGAGTTGGTAATAGGTCACTCCCAGATTGTGATGGGCGGCCGCATTATCGGGATCCAACGATATCACGGTGTTGAATGCATCGGCCGCCTTCATCAAGGCGCTCGTCCGGTTGTAAGCCTGTCCTAACAAAAAATAAGCCTCGCTATTCTTGGGGTTCGCCTCGACGACTGCCTCTAGATCAGCGATGGCTTTGCTATACTCGCCTGCCTCAAAATAAGCTTGACCACTGGCCAGGAGAGCGCCTATATCTTCCCCATCCATCGATGACGTGCCTGGTATAGATGGCTGGCGTAGAAAAACGAAGAGGCCGACCACCACCAAAACGATCAAGCCCGCGACGACGATTAATCGTGATCTATTCATCTCAACCTCCATTCTTTCGATTAGGTTCCAAGACGATAACCTGCGTTTCTTCCGAAAGATTGCTCTTGGACACTTTGAGCATCTCTTCGCTCTTGACGTTCGATAGACCCATCTGTTTCAAGAAACGCTCCAACGCGCCTAGCTTTTCCTTCAGACCATCGATCTTGTAATACATTGGAACAACAATACTGGGTTCGAAGAGACTGATGACCTCAGAGGCTTGTGAAGGACCTAGGCTACCCCCGCCCCCTATAGGAGTCAGCAAAATATCCACAGGCCCCACGTTCTCGACCTGAGATTGACTAGGAACGTGCCCCAGGTGCCCCAGATGGCACACGGTTAGTCCATCAATAGAGAAGGTAAATATGGTATTCAAACCCCGTTCCGCTCCACGTTTGTTATCGGCAAATGTGCTAATGCCAGTGACGAAGACACTGCCAATTTCATATTCGCCAGGCCCGTCGAGCAACATAGAAGGGCCTCTCACGCCTGACGTATACCGGCACGCTTCGTCATCGCAACTGATGGTGACGATCTCGGCCCGGGGTTTGGGATAAGTCAGACCAATCTCCGGAGGAAATGGGTCGGTGACCACGTTGGCGCACCCTCTCTCGCTCAATCGAAAACAAGTTTGACCGTACCAGGTGATATTCATACGTGTTGCCTTTCCGTTGAAATTCTTCTCTCAAATAACGACTGTCTGTTCTTTCTTGCTATCGCACTATCCATTGGGGTGGAAAAGAGGCTCTTCTTTTTCCGCAGCAATTATACCTCGCCTGTCGCAGATGCCAAGTCGAAAAAGAGGTTGGGGGGAAACGTATCGCCACTTCACGATTCCTGCTTCTTCAACTGGAAACCCAAACCATTGAGGGCAGTGACCAAGCCGGTTTGTAAATCACTCAGGGTCTCGATCTCGCTCCAATCGATCCCCAGGTCGACGATGGTCTCGGCCACCGCATCGGATATGCCCGTGATGATGGTATGGGCTCCCTTCAACCGGGCCGCCTGGATGCTTTTGTTCAGGTAGGATGCGACGCCGCTATCTATGACGGGCACACCGGTAATATCCAGAATGACCACCTTGGCCCGGTAGTCACCGATGCCAGCCAATAGGGCGCGCGTAATGTCCCTGGCCCGCAACGTGTCAATGCTGCCAATCAAGGGGATGACGATGATCTGGTCCATCACCGGGATGATCGGCGTGGAGAGTTCCTGGAGCGTCTGTCTCTGGGCATCGATAATCTCCTGTTGTAGACGCTCCTGCTCGGCTTCGACACGTTTTTGCTTGCTTATGTCGCGGTTAATGCCACGATATCCCTGGAGCATATCATCAGCGTCAAAGAACGGCGCACCATTGGTTTCTATGTGTACTTCATACCCATCCTTGTGCAAATGAACAATTTCAAGCGCTTTGATTGGCTCTCGCATCGCCGACACCCGTTCAAATTCCGCTTGTGCTCTCCGGACTTGTTCGGGCGATATCAGGTCAAAGAAATTTTTACCGACCACCTCATCGGGTTCATACCCTAGTATATCCTGTACGCTAGGACTGACGTACGTGTAGATTCCATGGATATCCGTTTCCCATACCCAGTCCGTCATATTTTCGATCAGGATGCGATAATTCTCCTCGCTCTTCCGCAATTCTTGCTTCACGGTCTTGGCTTCCAGCACCGTGGTCGAAAGATGATACGTCATCAAAAGCACGATCCCCATATAGCCGTATTCACTTAAATAGATAAAATCGTATACCCCACTACTGACCGCCATATCATTGATTAGAGTCGCAAAAAAGATACCCATCACTGCAAAAAGCGGTTTCGCCTCTTGCTGATGCCCCCGCCTGTGGAAGCGCACGATCACCCACAGGAGATAGAAGACCATCGCTAATTCCACGGTGTTCTTGAAGGTAGTGAACGGCCCAAAGTTAACCTCGTAATACGTGACGCTCAAACCCAAAATCTGCATCTCCTTGATGGCGGGCTGATCAATCAACCAGGTGAAGCTGCTTCGATCTAGCAACTGGACGATGATGGCTAGCAAGGAGAAGGCCGAAAACAGATAGCGCGTTTTCTTCGATATCTGCCCGGTGTAATTGGCGACAAACCATAGAAGCGTGATGTTGGTTAGAGAGAGAATGATGATCTGTCCTCGCTGCCACTTTGCCCCTTCAGTAACCGAGGTCGCGCTATACAGACCCGCGCAAAACACGTCATACGCGCCCATGGCGAAACACATCAGGGCAAACATTAAATGCACGCGTTGTGCGCCCCGAAAGTAAATCAACAGGTGATATAGGCCAACGTAAAGGGTAATAGCCGCCATAACAATTGGCGGTATCGATAGAATGCTCATTTGAACCTCCGAACTTCATACTGATCCAACTCTATCTTGACAATGGCATATTAACCAACCCAGACTTCCGAAGTCTAGAAAGTGGGCTGGAAGCGCGCGAAAGTCAACTTTCACAAAGGCTCAACCGATAAAAGGGCCTGTTGAAGACTTAGGATGTCTAATGTGCCCACTATGGATGGAGCATGCAGGAGAAAAGGAGAATGACGGCCTAGATCATAATCGTAACAGCATGCCGGTATTCAGGATGTTCCCTGGATCGAAGGTTTGCTTCAAATTTCTGATCACCTTCATCCCCAGCGCGCCGATCTCATTTTCGAGCCATATCCCGTGCCCGCGGTCGATACCCTGGTAATAGGGTAAGGCGCCGCCTGCGTTCAAAATCGCCTCAGCAGCCGCCTGCTTGACCACCTGTACCTGGGCCAATTTAACCTGGGGATTGGCATCGACGACCTGACGACCCAGGAAAATGAAGCGCAGCAAGGCGCTATGCTCGTTGGCATAAGCGATGCGCGTCATCACGTAACCCGGACCGCCGTCGGCCCTCAAAATGGCTCTCTTGATTGCGCTTATTGTCGCCTCGTAGACGTTCATTAACTTCGTCCAGGCGACCATTGTTTCCAATCGACCGACCATCACCCCATGTCCCACGAGTGCATCCCGCAAATAAGGCCACTTATAACGATCCTGCAACCAGGATTGCCCAATTCCCCGCCCCACCGAGATTCCCTCGTGATCGCTGCATATCTTCATCGCCTGATTCCATTGCCGTGCTACCCATTCTCCGTTCCCCTCAAAGCCCAACCACATCAGGATATTGTCGCTGGAGGGCGCGAAACTGAACCCTTGCAATTGCAAATACCGTTCGGCGATTTGGTCGACGATCTTTTGCAGCCATTGTTGTTCGTGATTCATCCCATTGTAGATGACGGTCTCGAACGTATCAGAG